>DATCUG010000082.1:0-3809 GCA_036567525.1 Streptosporangiaceae bacterium
GGCCTGCTGGCCGCGTTCGGCGTGGGTATCATCGTCGCGCTGAGCATGCCGGTGACGGACGCCCAGGTGCGTGGCGCGGTGACCGGGGCGGCGGGCACGGCCAGCTCGGTCGCGGGCGGCAGCACGGTGGACGGCGGCACCACCCCGGGCGGCGGGGTGGCCGGGATCAGCGTGGCCAGCCACGTCACGATGGCCGCGTTCCCGTGGCGCTGGGTGGCGGTGGCCGGCGCGGTGCTCATCGTCGCGGCCGGGCTGCTGGCCGCGTGGCGGGGCACCCGCTGGCCGGTCATGTCCAGCCGGTACGACCGGCCCGCCCGGCACCGGCCCTCGCCCAGCACTGACCCGGCCGCGCTCTGGGAGGCGCTGAGCCAAGGGATAGATCCCACCGTGTCTGCCCGGGGGGACCACCCCCCGGAGTCCCCCGTTCGCCACTCCGCGGCGAGCGGGAAAGCAGGTCAGCTACCAGCGGAGCGGGCCGAACCGGGTTACTCTGACGTGCATGTCAGAGAATCGCCCGGCCAGCCCGGATGACCACCGGGGTGCGCTCATCCGGCTGGTGACCAGGCTGATCGGGGCGCAAGCCGCGGTGGCCGCCGCGATCGGGCTGTTCTTCGGCAAGCGGCATCTGCCGTCGATCCTGTTCACGCTGGCCGTCGTGGCCGTGCTGTGCGGGCTGGCCGTGGCCAGCCGGACCGGCAGCCACGCGGCCTGGGTCGCCGCGCTGGCCGCGGAGAGCGCGCTGGTGCTGTTCGGCGTGCTCCGTTTCATGACCGCGCGTTACGTCGGCGGGACGCTGCTGGCCATCATCACCGCCGCGGTGCTCATCCATCCCGCGGTCGCCCGGGCGTATGGTTCCGCACCTCAGCCGGGCCGGGAAGGCCTGGCCGAGGAACCGCTCGGCGAGACCGGCCCGGGGTAGGCCAGCACCGGGTTGGTCAGCACCGGGTTAGTCAGCACAGGGTTACCGGCCGCAGCGGCTTTGCGACCCTCCGGCGAGGGGGCCCGCCGGCCCGCTGAGACTGTCTCGCTACCATCGGGTGCGCAAGGAAACCGACCCACCGGCCCGAGGGGACTGCGAAGTCGCGTGAGCGTGCTCAACGAGATCCTTGACGGGGTCCGCGCCGATCTCGCCGCCCGGCAGCGGGATGTCACGCTGGACCAGCTCAAGGACATGGCCGGGCGCGCGCCGTCGCCCAAAGACCCGATGCCCGCGTTCCGCGGCGAGGATGTCGTGGTCATCGCCGAGGTCAAGCGGGCCAGCCCGTCGAAGGGCGCGATGGCCGCCATCGCCGACCCGGCCGCGCTGGCCATTGACTATGAGGCCGGCGGCGCGAGCGTGATCAGCGTGCTGACCGAGCCACGCAAGTTCGGCGGCAGCCTGGAGGACCTGGCCGCGGTGCGCGCCCGGGTTGGCGTCCCGGTGCTGCAGAAAGACTTCGTGGTCAGCTCGTACCAGCTGTGGGAAGCCCGGGCGCACGGTGCCGACCTGGTGCTGCTGATCGTGGCCGGCCTGGAGCAGAACGCGCTCATCTCGCTGGTCGAGCGGGCCGGCTCGATCGGTCTGGTCCCGCTGGTCGAAGTGCACACCGAGGACGAGCTGGACCGGGCAGTGGACTCGGGCGCCCAGGTCATCGGGATCAACGCGCGCAACCTGGCCACCCTGGAGGTGGACCGCGGCGTGTTCAGCCGGCTGGCCCCGCTGGTCCCCGAGGGCATCGTCAAGATCGCCGAGTCCGGCGTCCGCGGGCCACATGACCTGCTCGCCTACGCGGCGGCCGGCGCGGACGCGGTGCTGGTCGGGGAGAGCCTGGTCACCGGCAAGGACCCGCGGACCGCGGTGGCCGACCTGGTCACCGCGGGCTCGCACCCCGCGCTGCGCGGGGACCGCGGATGACCGGACCAGCGGCCGCGCCGGCCGGGTCCTCTTCCCCGGCCGCGGTGGCGGCAGCCTTGAACAACGACCGGCCGGGGCACTTCGGCCCGTACGGCGGCCGGTTCGCGCCCGAAGCGCTGATGTCCGCGCTGGACGAACTGGGCCGCGAGTACGCGTCGGCCCAGGCCGACCCGGTCTTCCAGGCCGACCTCACCGCCCTGCTCACCGGGTATGCCGGGCGGCCCACCCTGGTCACCGAGGTGCCGCGGTTCGCCGCCCGGGCCGGGGACTGCCGGATCCTGCTCAAGCGGGAAGACCTGGCCCACACCGGCTCACACAAGATCAACAATGTGCTCGGCCAGGCGCTGCTGACCAAGCGGATGGGCAAGCAGCGGATGATCGCCGAGACCGGGGCGGGCCAGCACGGCGTGGCCACCGCGACCGCGTGCGCGCTGCTCGGCCTGGACTGCGTCGTCTACATGGGCGAGGAAGACACCGAGCGGCAGGCGCTGAACGTGGCCCGGATGCGGCTGCTCGGCGCCGAGGTGGTGCCGGTCACGACCGGCAGCCGGACCCTCAAGGACGCCATCAACGAGGCGTTCCGTGACTGGGTCACCACGGTGGACAGCACGCATTACTGCATCGGCTCGGTGATGGGCCCGGACCCGTTCCCGACCATGGTGCGCGACTTCCAGCGGGTCATCGGGGTGGAGGCCCGGGAGCAGGTGCTGGCCATGACCGGCCGGCTGCCGGACGCGGTGATCGCCTGCGTCGGCGGCGGCTCCAACGCCATCGGCGCGTTCCACGCGTTCATCCCGGACGAGACGGTCCGGCTGATCGGCTGCGAGGCGGGCGGCGACGGCCCGGAAAACGGGCACAACGCGGCCACCCTGGTGGCCGGGTCGGCCGGGGTCATCCACGGCATGCGCACCTATCTGCTGCAGGACGCGGACGGGCAGACGCTGCCCACCCACTCGGTGTCGGCCGGGCTGGACTACCCCGGCGTCGGGCCGGAGCATTCCTGGCTGCACGACACCGGCCGGGCCAGCTACCGAGCCGTCTCGGATGCGCAGGCCATGGACGCGTTCTCGCTGCTCTGCCAGACCGAGGGCATCATCCCAGCCATCGAGTCGGCGCACGCCCTGGCCGGCGCCCTGCAGGTGGCCGGTGAGCTGGACCCAGGCGCGCTGCTGCTGGTCAACCTGTCCGGCCGCGGGGATAAGGACGTCGGCATCGCGGGCCGCTGGTTCGGCCACCTGACCCCACGGGAAGCCGGATGACTGGCGTCACGACGGCGTTCGAGAAGGCGGCCGCCGAGGGCCGGGCCGCCCTGGTCGGCTACCTGCCGGCCGGCTTCCCGTCGGTGGACGGCGCCATCGAGGCCGCGGTGGCGATGGCTGAGTCCGGCTGCGACGTGCTGGAGATCGGCCTGCCCTACTCCGACCCGCTGATGGACGGCCCGGTCATCCAGGAAGCCACGAACCGGGCGCTCACCGCCGGGACCCACATCACCGACGTGCTGCGCACGGTGCAGGCAGTCGCGGGCACTGGCGTTGCGACGCTGGTGATGACGTACTGGAATCCAGTGGATCACTATGGCGTCGCGTCCTTCGCCGCCGACCTGGCGTCGGCCGGCGGGGCCGGCCTGATCACCCCCGACCTGCCACCGGAGGAGGCCGGGGAGTGGGTCCGCGCCGCGGACAAGCACGGCCTGGACCGGGTGTTCCTGGTCGCGCCGAGCTCGTCGGACGAGCGGATCGTGCGGATCACCGCGGCCTGCCGCGGCTTCGTCTACGCGGCGTCGCTGATGGGCACGACCGGGGCCCGGGACGCGGTCGGCTCGGCGGCGGCCGGGCTGGTCAGCCGGGCCAAGGCCGTCACCAGCCTGCCGGTCGCGGTGGGCCTGGGGGTGCGCGACGGCAGCCAGGCCGCGGAG
>DATCUG010000083.1:0-11913 GCA_036567525.1 Streptosporangiaceae bacterium
CGAGCACGGTGAGCCCGCCGAACAGGCCCACGCCCTGCAGCGTGCGGGCGATCCCCAGCGAGGCCAGCTGGTGCGGGCGGAGCCGGCCCAGCTCGGCCCCGTCGAACTGGAGCCGGCCCGGGTCGGGCCGGACGAAACCGCACAGCACGTTCAGCAGCGTGGTCTTGCCCGCCCCGTTCGGCCCGATGATCCCGGTGACCTGGCGGGGCGCGGCGGCCAGCGACACGTCATCCAGCGCGGTCAGCCCGCCGAACCGGACGGTGACCCCGTGCACCTCCAGCAGGCCGGTCCCAGCCGGCCGTGACCCGGCCGGTGCAGACCTGGCAGATGAATCATCATTCACAGAGAAGGCCCTGCTCAGATAGGCGCCATTGGCATCTGGTGAACCGTGATTCATCGATTCAAGGGCCGCATTCCGGCAGCGGCAAGACCCAGCCGGCCAGTTGTCGCCGATTCGTGACCTAACCGAGATCGCCGCCTGCGGGCCGCCGTCCGGGTGATTCATTACTAGGGCGCATAGTGCAACTGGCCGCATACTGGGCAGATGAGTTCGTTAAGGGGAGGGGATGCCGTCCGGCGTGCGGCCGGGCGGCTCAGGGAAACTCTGGCCCAGCCGGGTGTGCGCCCGGCGGTGGCCGCCTATTTCGATCCGGCCGCGGGCTTCGCCGGGATGACGTTCGGCACGCTGGGCGACAACCCGCCGGACCAGCTCACCCCGGCCGACCTGCTGGCCGTTTCGCTGCTGGATATCACCTGGCGGCCGGACGTGGTGCAGCGGCTGCTCGGCAGTGACCGCGCCCGGCTAGCCGGCCTGCTCGCCGGGATCAGCGCCGACGTCGACCTGTGGCTGGCCACCGACGCCGACCTGGGCGCGGTGGACGCGGCCTGGGATGCGCTGCTGGACATCCCGGGCGTGGGCACGGCCAGCGCGGCCAAGCTGCTGGCCCGCAAGCGGCCCCGGCTGTGCCCGATCACCGACAAGGTGGTCATCCGCGCCGTCGGGCTGCCCGGGCTGACCTGGGAGGTGCTGCGCTGCCTGCTGCAGGACCCGGCGGCGCGGGCCGAGGTCGAGGCGCTGCGGCCGCCGGAAGCGGCCGGGGCCAGCCTGCTGCGCATCCTGGACGTGGCCATCTGGGTGGCGCACAGCAACTCGCACGACGCGCAGCGGGCCCGGCTGGCGGGAC
Source organism: Streptosporangiaceae bacterium (assembly GCA_036567525.1). Lineage (GTDB taxonomy): Bacteria > Actinomycetota > Actinomycetes > Streptosporangiales > Streptosporangiaceae > RYN-230. The sequence continues at coordinate 1,185 of DATCUG010000083.1, forward strand.
GGGACCGGGCCGCCTGACCGGCCCGCGTTAGCCGCGGTAGGCCGCGGCCAGCTTGTCCATGACCGCATCGATCCTGGCGTCGGTCTGCTGCCGCGCGGGATCCTCGTCGTACCAGCCGACGATCTCCCGTGCGCCCTGCTCGAACGGGATGACGGCCCGGTAGCCCGGCACCACGCTGCGCAGCTTGCTGTTGTCGAACACCAGCGAGTGCGCCTTGTCGCCGAGCAGCCCGGCGCCCCAGTCCGGGTCGGCCGCGGCGATGAGATCCGACGGGACGTGCACGATGTCGGCCGTGCAGCCCGCCGCCGCGGCCAGCGCCTCGGTGATCTGGTTCCAGGTGAGCACGTCGTCCGAGGTGATGTGGAACGCCTCGCCCAGCGTGCGCGGGTGGGCCAGCAGCGGCACGAATCCGGCGGCGAAGTCGCGGTGGTGCGTCAGCGTCCACAGCGACGTGCCGTCACCGTGCACGATGACCGGCTTGCCCTGGCGCATCCGGCCCAGCACGGTCCAGCCCCCGTCCAGCGGCACCAGCGTCTTGTCGTAGGTATGCGACGGCCGCACGATGGTGGCCGGGAAGTTCTCCTCCCGGTACGCCCGGACCAGCCGGTCCTCGCAGGCGATCTTGTCCCGGGAGTACTGCCAGACCGGGTTGCGCAGCGGGGTGGACTCGGTCACCGGCATCCGGGACGGCGGGGTCTGGTAGGCCGACGCCGAGCTGATGAACACGTACTGCCCGGTCCGGCCGCGGAACAGCTCGATGTCCGCCTCGACGTGCTCCGGGGTGTAGGCGACCCAGTCCACCACCGCGTCGAACGCGGCGCTGCCGAGGGCCTCCCGGACCTGCCCCAGGTTGCGCACGTCGGCGTGCGCGGCCCGGGCGCCGGCCGGCAGCGGCCGGTCCCGGGTCTGCCCGCGGTTCAGCACGGTCAGCTCGATGCCCTGCTCGACCGCCAGCTCCGCACAGGCCGAACTGATCACTCCACTGCCGCCAATGAACAGCACCCGCAACCGTCGCATGCCCCCACAGTAGGCCCAGCCGCAGCCAGGCGGCCTGTGACGCAGATCGCGCCGTGCCGCTGGACGGAATCGTCGCGCGCGCCGGTTGTACCAGGCGAGATAGGGGGCCTGGCGATCCCGCCCTGTGCCGTGTGCGGCGCGCCGTCCACCCACCGGAGCTACGACGGGCTCGACCCGAATGCTCAGTTCAACCCGCGCACCGGCCGGTACTGGTCCACCGACGTAGCGCACTACCCGCCCCTGTGCGAGGCGCACTAACCGTGCACCCCGCGCCCTGGTCCCGGCCTGGACCCACATATCACCCCAGGACGCTGGAGAAATGTGAGCTTTGCCGGTTATGTCCCGTACACCGGAGTGATGAGTGCGTGCCGGGCACCGTCTTGGTGTCGCGAACTGTGGGGTGTATGACCTGGCGGACATCGGCCGGGTCGCGGCAGGGTGGAGGGGTGCAGCCGCGCCGGGTCGTCTTCGTCATCTTCGCCGGGTTCCAGTCGCTCGACCTGGCCGGACCTTATGAGGTGTTCACGCAGGCCAGCCGGGCGTCTGGGGCTTACGACTGCCAGGTGGTGGCCGGGCAGGCCGGGCCGGTGCGGTCGGGCAGTGGGCTGCCGGTGCACGCCGGGCACGGCATCGGCGACCTCCCGCCGGCCGGGGTGGACACCCTGGTCGTGGCGGGCGGCGGCGGGGTGGACGCGGCGCGGGCCGACGCGGGCCTGGTCAGCTGGATCAGCGCGGCGGGGGCTGGCGCGCGCCGGGTCACCTCGGTGTGCAGCGGCGTGTTCCTGCTGGCCGCGGCCGGGCTGGCTACCACCCAGCGGGTGACCAGCCACTGGGGACGGGCCGACCAGCTGGCCCGCGAGTACCCCGGGCTGCAGGTGGACTGTGACCCCATTTTCATCCGGGACGGGCGGCTGTGGACCTCGGCCGGGGTGACGGCCGGCATGGACCTGGCCCTGGCCCTGGTGGAAGACGACCTCGGCCGGGACGTGGCCCACGCGGTGGCCCAGCAACTGGTGCTGTTCCTGCGCCGGCCGGGCAGCCAGTCCCAGTTCAGCGTGCCGCTGTGGTCGGCGCAGCCGTCCACCGGCCCGGTGCGGGCCGCGGTGGCCGCCATTCAGGCCAGCCCGGGCGGCCGGCACACAGTGGGCGACCTGGCGGAGCAGGCCCGGCTCAGCCCGCGCCAGCTGCAGCGCCGGTTCACCGCCGAGCTGGGCATGCCGCCGGCCGAGTACGTGGAACGGGTCCGGCTGGAGGCGGCCCGCCGGGCGCTGGCCGAGGGTGACGACCCGGTGGCCACGGTGGCCCGCCGGTGCGGCTTCGGCACCGCGGAATCGCTGCGCCGGGTGTTCCACCGCCGGCTCGGCGTCGCGCCATCCGACTACCGGGACAGGTTCCGGGCGATTGGAGAGGTCACATGACAACGTATGGGCTGCTCATCTTCGACGACGCCGAGGAGCTGGACTTCGTCGGGCCCTGGGAGGTGTTCACGGCCAGCGCCATGCAGCGCGATCAGGGCGACGCGGCCGTGCTGATCGCCGAGCAGGCCGGGCCGGTGCGCTGCGCCAAAGGCATGCGGGTGCTGCCCGATCACACCCTGGACGACCATCCGCCGCTGGACGTGCTGCTGGTACCGGGTGGCATGGGCACGAGGCGCGAGGTGGACAACCCCGTGCTGACCGGCTGGATCACCCGGGTGGCCGCCCAGGCCAGCTGGATCAGCAGCGTGTGCACGGGGGCCCTGCTGCTGCACGAGGCTGGCCCGGCCCGTGGCCGCCGGGCGGCCACCCATCACGCGTTCGAGGACACCCTGCAGGCCCGGGGCGACATCACCGTGGTCCGGGACGCCCGCTACGTGGTGGACGGCAACGTGGTCACCAGCCAGGGGGTATCGGCCGGGATCGATATGGCGCTGTGGCTGATCGGCCAGCTGCACGGCCGGGACCACGCCCGGCTGATCCGGCGGTACATCCAGTACGAGCCCGCGCCGCCCTACCTGGCCGACGAGCCGCTGGCCGGGGTGCCGCTGGCCGGCTGAGCGGGCGGGGCCGGCTGAGCGGGCCGGGCCGGGTCGTCCTGGCCGCCCGGGAGGTCCCGGTCGGGGCCGGGGAGGCCGCGGGACGGGGAGCGCCGCCAGGACACCTCGAACAGGGCGCCGCCCAGCCCGGACTCGCCGATCCGCCAGTGCCCGCCGGTGGACCGCACGATCGAGTCGGCGATGGCCAGTCCCAGCCCGGCGCCGCCGCCCTGCTCGGTGGCCCGGTGGAACCGGTCGAACAGCCGGGCCCGGTCGCCGGCCGGGATCCCCGGGCCGCTGTCTTCCACGGTCAGGCTGACCCGGCTGCCCCGGGCCGCCACGCTGAGCCGGACGCTGCCGCCCGGCCCGGCGTACCGGCACGCGTTGTCCACCAGCACACCGGTCAGCCGGTCAATCCACTCCGGCGGCGCGCTGATCCACGCGGCCGGGGACGGGCCGACCGTCACCGAGATGCCGGGCGACGCGGCGTGCGCCACCGCCTGGAACCGCACCGCGCACTCCGCGGCGATCGTGTGCAGATCGACTGGTTCCGCGCCGGGCGGCGGTGGCTGGGAGTCGAACCGGGCCAGCCAGAGCAGGTCTTCCACGATGCGGCGCAGCCGCTGGCTCTCCCCCTCGATCCGGTGCAGCGTCGCCCGGTAGTCCCCGGCCGGCCGGGGACTACTCAGCGCGATGCCGATCTCCGCGCTGATCACGCTGAGCGGGGTACGCAGCTCGTGCGAGGCATCCGCGGTGAATTCGAGCTGGCGGCGCCGGGAGTGCTCCACCGGGGACAGCGCGCGCAGCCCGATGATCAGCGATCCGGCGAACATGGCGAGCAGCAGCACCGGCGCCACCGCCACCTCGCCGCCCAGCAGCACGGCGGACAGGTGCTGCTGCTCGACCAGGCTCTGGCCGGCCACCAGCATGCCCGGCCCACGGCCCACCGTGGCCAGCCGGAACGGGCTGGGGCCGAGCCGGACCGTGGCCGGGCCGCCGTCCGCCGGGATGCGGCTGGCGGGCAGGGCCGGCGCGCCCCCGGTGAGCGGCACCGGGTGCTGCCCGGGGCTGGTCCGCCAGATGAACACCGGGGCCTCGTCCACGTCATTGTCCGAGTCGGTCACCGTGAGGCCGTCACCGTCCGGCTGCGGGCCGTCCTGGTGACCTGCCCGGTGACCGGCCAGCTCGTTGGCCAGGTGCTCGCGCAGCCGGCCGTCCACCGCGGCCACCAGCCGGCCGCTGACGGCCCGGTCCAGCGCGATTACGCAGCCCAGGTACACGAAGCCGACCAGCAGGGTGGCCACCAGGGCGACCCGGGCCGCGTGGCCGAACTGCGGCGGCATGCGCAGCCGCAGCCCGGGGATCCGCAGGCCGGGGACGCGCGGGCCAGAACCCGGAGAGTTCCTGTTCACTGGGCCACGATCCGGTAGCCGACCGCGCGCACCGACTCGATCCGCACCTGGCCCGCGGCCAGCTTGGCGCGCAGCCGGGCCATGTGCACGTCGATGGTGTTGGAGCCGAGCGCGTCCGCGTCGTTGTCCCAGACGCTGAGCGCGATCGAGCGCCGGTCCACCACGGCGGGGGAGCGGCGCATCAGCATCTCCAGGATGCCGCGCTCGGTGCTGGTCAGCGACGGCCGCTGCGCGCCGACCCGGACCTCCCGGGTGGCCGGGTCGAACACCACGTCGCCGATCATCAGCTCAGGTGGCTGCGCGGTCCGCGGCCGGCGCTGCAGGGCGCGGATCCGGGCCAGCAGTTCGGCGAAGTCGAACGGCTTGACCAGGTAGTCATCGGCGCCCTGGTCCAGCCCGGTGACCCGGTCGGCGGGCGCGTCCCGCGCGGTGAGCATCAGCACCGGCACTGGCTGCGCGCCGTGCCGCAGCCACCGCAGCACCTCCAGGCCGGACACCACCGGCATCCGCCAGTCCAGCACCACCACTTCGTACTCATAACTGCGCAGGTAGGTCATGGCCGCCTGGCCATCGGGGACGGTATCGACGGTATACCCGTTCTCGCGCAGGCCGCGGCCGAGCGCATCCCGCAGCCCCCGGTCGTCCTCCGCCACCAGCACGCGCATGACCAGCCCAGACAGTGTCAGCGCGGCAGCCGCCGCCAGAGCGGCCGCGGCAGCAGCCGGAGCCCGCCGGACAGCACGGCCAGCCCGGCCGGGACCCACACCGTGCCGGCCGGGGACGGCCGGTGCAGCGCCCTGGCCACCGCCGCGCCGACCTGGGCCGGGGTGCTGGACAGCGGCGCGGGCGGCATCCCGGTGGTCATCCGGCCGATCACGAAGCCGGGCCGGACCAGCAGCACCCCCACCCCGGTGCCGTGCAGCGCGTCGGCCAGGCCGCGGGCGAACGCGTCCAGGCCGGCCTTGGCCGAGCCGTACACGAAGTTGGCCTTGCGGGGCCGGATCGCGGCTACCGAGGACAGCACCACGATCGTGCCGTGGCCCTGGGCCCGCATCCGGCCCGCCGCGGCCAGCAGCGCGGTGACGTGCCCGGTGAAGTTGGTCTCGACCAGCCGCCCGGCGCTCACCGGGTCCTGGTCCAGCACGTCCTGCGGGGTGAGAATGCCGGCCGCGGAGATGACCAGGTCCACCGGGCCGGCCGCGAACGCCTCGTCGATCACCGCCTGGTGGGTGTCCAGCGCGGTGGCGTCGTAGGCCAGCGTGCGCACCTGGCAGCGCTCTGCTTTCTCCGCCAGGGCCTTCCCGGCCGCGGCCAGCCGCTGCTCGTCCCGGCCGGCCAGCACGACCTCGGCCCGCTCGGGCAGGCCGAGCGCGGCCAGGATCTCCAGGCCGATCTCGCTGGTCCCGCCGAGCAGGAGTACCCGGTTCACGCCCGCCGGGGCCGGCCGCGTGCGCTGCACTGTTCCTCCTCGATCAACGCGTCACAACGTCACTATGCCTGCTGGATCAGCTACCCCGACGGTAACGGCAGCAGCAGGCCAGCCGCGAACAGCACCAGCCAGGCCAGCTCACAGCCGACCATCAGCCGGTCCCGGGAGATCAGGTCCTCCACCGGCTTGGTCTGGTCATGCCCGGTCAGCCAGTCGAAGCGGACCAGGGCCAGGGCCAGCGCCAGCGCGCTGACCAGGTGCAGGGCGCGGGTCCCGGTGCCCGGCTGGCCGGCCGCCCAGAACAGGTAGGCGGTGATCATGAGAACCGAGACGGCCCGCTGGCTCAGCCGCAGCCAGCCCGCCCGGTACCAGCGCATCACCGGCCGGGTCCGGGCCGCGCCCGGGCCGAGCACCGCCAGTTCGGTGAACCGCTTGGCGATGGCCACCATGAGCGCGCCCAGGCTGCACACCAGGATGAACCAGCCGGACGGCGGCACCCGGGTGGCGCTGGCCCCGCCCAGCGCGCGGAGCACGAAGCCGCTGGCCACGAACAGCAGCTCGATCACCGGGAGATGCTTGAGCGCCGCGCTGTACAGCAGCGACACGGCGAAGTACACACCGACCAGCACGGCCAGCGCGTCCAGGCCGAGCCACAGGCAGGCCGCCTCGGCCAGGGTCACGCTGAGCACGGCCACGGCCAGCGCGTGGCCGCGGGGCAGCCGGCCGGAGGCCACCGCCCGCAGCCGCTTCACCGGGTGCCGCCGGTCCCGGTCGGCGTCCAGCACGTCGTTGACGAAGTACACCGCGGCCGCGGCGGCGGTGAACGCGGCCGCCGCGACCAGCGCGTAGCCGAGGCCGTCGTCCCGGCCCAGCGACGCCCCGGCCAGCGGCGCCGCGAACACCAGCAGGTTCTTCGGCCACTGCCGGGGCCGGGCGGTCTGCACGACCGCGATCAGCCAGCCGGCCAGGCCGCCCGTTCGGCTGAGCGCCCCCGGCGGGGCGCTGGCCACTCGCGTGCGCGTCGTCACCGTGCGTACACAGCGGTGAAGTCGCGGCTGGCTGGCGCGAAGTACCGGTCCGGGGGCTGGACCTGGGTGGGCAGCAGGTTGACCGGCGTCGGGTCGCCCGGGTGGTGCTTGGGCAGGTAGTACATGTAGGACATCCAGTCCGGGTTGATGTCCAGCTCCATGGCCGTCACCGCGCCCGCCCGCTTGAGCAGCTCAGCCAGTTCCCGCACGTTCAGCGCGGGCCCGTAGACGAAGATCACCCGCCCGTCGCTGGTGATGCCGATGCCGGACCGCCACACGTAGTAGCCGCCGCCCAGGGTGGCGCCCCAGGCGCCCTCGACGTTGTAGTCCACGCTGGCCGGGATCTTCCCGTGCGCCACGATCATGTGCAGGTTCTGCCGCACGCCGGCCACGTCCGGGCTCATCCGGACCGAGCCGCCCCAGTTCCCGATCGCGATCCGCCCATCGCGGTAGTACACGACCGACGCCACTCCCTTGGTCAGCGTCCCGCTGGTCGCGCCGTTGAGGTAGAAACCGCCGCCCGATGTGGCGATCTTGAATCCGCCGTTGAACGTGGCCAGCAGCCCACGCCTCTTGCCGGGCACGATGTAAGGCTGGGACTTCCAGGGACCGGGGCCTGGGTCTTCCGCACCGGGGTGCAGCTGGAACCGCACCAGGTGCTGGTTCATCGACACGATGCCCGCCACGTAGGACGTATACACGCTGCTCCCGCGCAGGTACGTGCCGTAGATGGCGGGCTGGCCCTTGGCCGTTCCGAGGACCCGCCAGTGGCCCTCGCCGGGCAGCGGATGGGCCACGAACGGCTTGAGCGCGGCGGGCGCCGGATAGCTCGGCGTGGCCTGGCCGTGGGCCCGGTGCGGGGCCGCCCGTCCCGGGCCGGCCGACGGCCCGGTCAGCGCGAACGACGGCTTGCCGCCCGTCTTGGGCGGTGAGTAGGTAAGCCACTCGCCGAACGTGACCACTGGGCCGAGGTAGTGGTCCCGCGCCCACTCGGCCAGCCGTTCCGAGACGGTCCCGCCCCCCGGCATGGTCAGCGCGTGCCCGAGCGAAAAAGCCAGCCAGATACAGAACGCCAGCACGGCGGCCATCACGACCTGGAACCAGCGGCGGCTGCGGAGCCGGCGCCGGGGACCGGGCCGGCCAGCCCGGCGGGGCCGGCGGTGCGCCGGTGCGCCGGGCAGCACGGGGGCGCGGTTGCCCGGGTTCGGGTCGTACCAGGTGGGCTCCGGCTCGGCAGCACCTGTGTCCGGGTCACGCCGGAACGACGCCGGTCTAGGCACCCACGTTCTCCCTCCGGTAACGCAGAAATAGAGAGATCACCGCAGCTGAGGTTGGTCCGCTGCGGTGCCAGTAACCGGGCCCGGGAGGCCCTGCGGGGGGCGCCTGGCTCACCGTGCTTGTGATCCGCAGCCTTCCCGTGCGGGCGGGACCCAAACGATAGGTGTACTCGGGAACCATGAAGACTGCGTTAAGGCGGCGCTCAGTGTCCCGGTTCCGGATGACAGGCATCCCGGGCCGGGTCCGGGCTGTATCCAATAGGCTGGATTCGTGGCAAGTTCCCAGGCAGACGGCTCGCGCTCGGCAGATTCCCCGGGCGGCGTCCAGGTCATCGCGCGGGTCGGCCAGGTGCTGCGTGCGCTGGATGGCGAGAATCAGGGCCTCAGCCTGGCCCAGCTGGCGGACCGGATCGGGCTGCCGCGCTCCACCGTGCACCGCATCGTGACCGCGCTGGCCGCCGAGGGCCTGGTGGCGACCGCATCGCCGGCGGGCCGGGTGCGGATCGGTCCCGAGTTCGCCCGGCTGGCCTCATCCAGCCAGGCTGACCTGTGGACCGAAGCCGAGCCGTTCATGCGGCGCATCTTCGATGAGATCGGCGAGACGGTGGACTGCTCGGTGCTGGATGGTGACCACGTCCGGGTCATCCACGGCATTCAGGCCCACCATCACCTGCGGGTGGCCGCGGAGGTCGGCAGCACGTTCCCGCTGCACTGCTCGGCCAAGGGCCGGGCCATCCTGGCCGCGTACCCGCCCGAGGTGGCCGCCCGGATGCTGCCCGACGTGCTGGAGCGGTTCACCGACAAGACGGAGACCGACCGGGCCGCCATCCTCGAGGTGCTGGCCACGGCGCGGCAGGCCGGGGTGGCCTACAACCGCGAGGAGGCGACCCGCGGCATCTGCACCGCGGCCGTCGCCATCCGGGCCAGCTCCGGGGCGCTGCTGGCCATCTCTGTCCCGGTGCCTACGCAGCGCTACTGGGAGCTGGAGGACAAGCTCACCCGGGTGCTGCTGGAGGTGCGCCAGGAGGCGCTGGCCACGCTGCACCCGTCGGCATGACATGTCCCACATCAAGGGATATCTGTCCCGCAATGTGAAATACTGCCCTGGCCTGCAGGTTAGCGACGGAGGTAGGGGTGCGGCTGTGCACGTTCCGGTCCGGCGACGGGCCACCCGAGGGCTGGCCGGGCCGGGTCGACGGCGAGCACATCGTGCAGCTCGACGCGCCTGACCTGATCACCGTGCTGGCCCGGCGCGGCCAGGTAGCCGAGGCAGGCACCTGGCCGGCGGCCGGCGTGACGCTGCTCGCGCCGGTGCCCCGGCCCCCCTCCATCCGCGACTTCTTCGCGTTCGAGCAGCACATCGCGACCGCCCGGGCCAACCGCGGGGCCACCGTGCCGGCCGAGTGGTACGAGTTCCCGGTCTTCTACTTCACCAACCCGGCCGCGATCACCGGGCCGGACACCGAGATCCCGTACCCGGCCGGCACGGCCGAGCTGGACTACGAGCTCGAAGTGGCCGCGGTGATCGGCGCGGACGGCCAGATCGGCGGTTTCACCGTGATGAACGACTGGTCGGCCCGGGACATCCAGCGCAAGGAGATGCGGGTCGGGCTGGGCCCGGCCAAGGCCAAGGACTTCGCCACCAGCTTCGGCCCGGTGCTGGTCACCGCGGACGAGTTCGACGGCTCACGGGCGGTCATGACGGCCCGGGTCAACGGGGTGGAACGGTCTCGCGGCCAGCTCGCCGACCTGCACTACCCGTGGCCCGCCATCCTGGCCCAGGCGGCCCGGAACACGGAGCTGCGGCCGGGCGACATCATCGGCTCCGGCACGGTCGGCACCGGCTGCATCCTGGAGCATAACGACGGCCGGTGGCTGCAGCCCGGCGACGTGGTCGAGCTGGAAGTCGAGGGCATCGGCCTGCTGCGGAACACGGTGCGGCCAGCCACCAGCGGGACCGACTGATGGGCGGCGACAGCTACGTCGTCATCATCATCGGCGCCGGTCTGGTCGGCCTGGCCACCGCAATGGCGCTGCAGGCCCAGCGGCCCGGATTGGCGCTGGCCGTTCTGGAAAAAGAAGCGTCAGCTGGCATCCACCAGAGCGGGCACAACTCCGGCGTCATCCACGCCGGCCTGTACTACCAGCCGGGCAGCCTGAAGGCGCGGTTCTGCACCGCGGGGCGGCTGGCCATGATGACGTTCGCCGAGCAGCACCAGATCCCGTACCGGCAGACCGGCAAGCTGGTGGTGGCCACCCGGGACAGCGAGCTGCCCCGGCTGGCCAGCCTGGCCGAGCGCGGCCGGGCCAACGGGCTGGCCGTCCGGGAGATCGGCGCGGCCGAGATCGCCGAGATCGAGCCGGCCGTGCGGGGCATCCGGGCGCTGCACATCCCGGAAAGCGGCGTGATCGACTACCGGCTGGTCGCCGCGGCCTACGCGGACACGGTGCGCCGCGGCGGCGGGAAAGTACTGCCCGGGCACGGTGTGCGCGGGCTGGTCCGCACCTCCGGTGGCTGGCTGGCCAGCACGGACGGCGGCCCGGTGCGGGCT
>DATCUG010000084.1:0-6145 GCA_036567525.1 Streptosporangiaceae bacterium
ACGCAGCTGCCATATTGGCCGGCCTCTGTAGTGGGCTCATTTCTCGCCCCTCGCCGGCCAGGTTCATGCAGCTAAGCACTCTTCTCCCGGCGGTTGCTGACGGTTCTGCCCGGACAGAACTGGCGGGTAGGTGTGGATGATCATCGGTTTCCCGGTGTAGTCTCCGACCCGTGGAGGGGTCCGCAACCCTCTCGCGAGCCTTAGGCCGGGCTCTGAGGGTTTTTTTGTGCGTCTGCGGGGGGATTGCCGCAGCGCTTATTTTGGCGATCCTTCTGGCCGACCGGGCCTCAGCCGCCACAAATCCAGCTTCTTCGGGCACCAGCGGTGCCGGATCTGCGCTGAACTCGCTGACCGGAGCGGCCACCGGCGCCGTGCCGAGCCTCACCCAGCCCAGCTCGCCGTCGTCATCTGGCCCGGCCCAGCCGGGGTCGGCCCAGTCCGCTTCCGCGCCGCCTGCTTCGACCCCGCCGAGTTCGCCGCAGCCCGCCCCAGCCCAGCCCGCAAGCTCGCCGCCGCCAGCCACGAGTGGCATCGCCGGGGCCGTGAGCAGCGTCACCGCGACTGCCAGCAGCGTGACCCAGGGCCTGGGCAGCAGCCAGGGCCCGGCCACCCAGACCCAGCCCGCCGCGGCCCAGTCCCCAGCGGCCCAGCCCGCCGCCACCCCGGCGGCCAGCCCAGCCGGCCCGCTGTCCGGCCTGACCAGCACGATCTCCAGCGTCACCGCGCAGACCCAGCCGACCGTGGCCGGCGCGGTCACCCGCGTTACCAAGACCGCGCCGCCTGCCGGCACCGGCAGCACCGGTTCCGCCCTCACCAGCACGGTCAGCGGGATTACCGGAACCACCCGGCCGGCCGTCACCGGGTCCACCAGCACCACGCTCCCGGCCGCCACCAGCACCGTCGCCGGGGCCATCAAGTCGGTCATCCCGGCTGCCACCGGCACGGTCAGCGGCGTCACCGGCAGCACGCTCCCCGCCGTCACCGGCACCGTCACCGGCGTCACCAAGTCGGTCGTTCCGGCCGTCACCCGAACCCTTACCGGCGTCACCGGCTCGGTCCTGCCGACGGCCACCAGCACCCTCACCGGCGTCACCGGGTCCGTCCTCCCGACGGTCACCGGAACCCTCACGGGGGTCACCGGCTCGGTCGTCCCGGCCGTGACCAGCACCCTGACTGGCGTAACGGGCTCCGTCCTCCCGACGGTCACCGGAACCCTCACCGGCGTCACCGGCAGCGTCCTCCCGGCCGTCACCGGAACCCTGACCGGCGTGACGGGCTCGGTCCTCCCCGCGGTCACCAGCACGGTCACTGGCGTCACCGGTGGCGTGCTCCCCGGCGTCACCAGCACGGTGCCCGGCGTCACGAGCACGGTGCCCGGGGTCACCGGGACGGCGGTCCCCAATCCGGCTATCCCGGCCGGACCGAGCGGCACCGGGCCGCACACCGGGCCTGCGGCAACCGCACCCACCAGCAGCCTGGCCGACGGCCTGCGTTCGCTGTCTGCACCGCTCCGGGGCGGAAGCACCCCCGCCTCGCCGGCCTCCATCCTGCCCCGGCTGCCCGCCAGCCCGGGCGGCGGCTCCACCGGTAGCAGCGGGGTTGGCGGCACCGTCGGTGGGAGCGGCGGCGGCGGGCTGCAAGCCGGCCTCAGCGCCGCGCTGATCACCTTGCTCACCTTGGTTTTGCTGCGGTTGGCCCGGCGAGCCGCCGCGAAGTCGATCTGGCGGTCTTACCTGCCCGAGGTACCGCCCGCGTAAGTCCTTTCCTTCCAAACCGGCCCGTCCCTCCGGCGTCCGGACCTGCAGCGTTCGGCGCTGATCCCTTGGAAGGAAAGTGAAGCATCATGCGTGCGTGGACCAAGTCCGCGTGCGTGGCGCTCGCCTGGAGCATTCTGCCGATCATCCTGGTGGCGATCGGCAGCACGGGATCCATGCATCCCGCCCCCGCGAGCACGCGCACCGCAAGCAGTACCGAGGTCATTCTCACCAGCCTGCGCAGCATCCCTGCAGCGCACCTGACTGCGGCCAAGCCAGCGGTCAGCAAGTACGTCGTCCAGTACGGCGACAGCCTGTCCAGTATCGCCACCCGATTCGCCGTGCACGGTGGCTGGCCAGCCCTGTACGCGGCTAACCGGCGGGCTATCGGCCCCAACCCGAACACGATCCACACCGGCACCGTGCTCCGGCTGCCCAGCCGGACCATGCCCGCCCGGTACACGGTCGCGGCCGGAGACACCTTGTCCGGCATCGCGGCCGGGCTGGCCCTGCCTGGCGGCTGGCTAGCGCTATACGAGGCCAACTGGCAGACCATCGGCCCGAACCCGAACTCGATCCACCCCGGCACCGTGCTCACCATCCCGGGCCCAGCCGCCACGACATCACCCAGCAGCAGGCCAAGCACCGCCGACCAGCCAAGCACAGCCGGTCAGCCAAGCCCGGCCAGCCAGCCGCATCTGACGTCACCACCATCAGCCTCAGCGGGCGCCGCGCACCACCCCGCGCCACGGGCCATCAGTGCGCCGAACCTCAACGGCATGCCGACCTGGCTCAAGGACCTGCTGCTCGCGGTGGCCCTGCTAGTCGGCCTGACCTTCCTGGCCGAGGCGCTGATGACCGTGCGCCGCCATGCCACCGGGAACACGGCCGCGGCAGTCCCAGCCCCCGCCGGGCGGGAGCCGGGCCCGGTGCCGCCGAGCGCGGACCGGCCCGCTATCGTCCTCGCCGACCACGACCGGCTTGTGGTGACGTGCGACAAGCAGGCGGCCCGGGTCTTCGTGCTGCGGCCGCCTGGCGAGGACCCGCGGACCATCCTGCGGGTGGCCCGGGTGGTCCTGCCCGAGGGCCCGTATGGGGAGCTGGCCAAGACGCTCGGGGTACCGGCCCTCGGGCCGGTGGAGTAGCGGTGCGCGGGCAACTGGGCCAGGACGGACGCCTGGCCCAGCCCACCCGGCCGCGGCAGGCAGCCGGCCCCCGGCCGCCCGGCCCGGTGCTAGTGGTCGGCCGGCCCGGGCGCGGTCCGGCGGCGCAGCGACTCGACCAGCGCGGCCACGTGCCGCCGGTCCTCGGGGGTCAGCTCGTCGATGCTGGCGATCAGGAGTTCCCGCTCCGCGTCGCCCGGCTGTTCCGGGGCGGCCGGGACGTCGTCGTAGTAGTGCAGTCCGGTGGACTCGGCGGCGGCGGCGCGGACCGCGGAGACCGGGACTTCGAGCCCCTGGGCCAGCCCGTCCAGCGTGGCTGGGCGGGGCGGCCGGGCCAGATTCCTGGTCGTCGCCAGCGTGTAGACCGTGGACCGGGGCAGCCCGCCGCGCCGGGCCACATCGCCGTAGGACAGGCCCCGCTCGCGCATCTGATCCAAGATCAGGCGCTGCAGGGGGTTGCCGCCAGATTCCATCGCTGCGGCGGCTCTGCGCGGGCGGTTCTCAGGGGTAGGAATTTCGTCCCCTGCCGCATCTGCCGCCATGACCAGCCTAGCCGTCTCTATCCGTCGGGTTTTGGTCGCGATCAGCAATCCTTGCCTTACTCACCGGTAAACATTACTGTACGGTCATGGCCGAACAGCATGTACGGCAGAGAGCGTACATCAGGTTCGGGCTCGTCACCACCGGGGTGCCGAGCGGTCCCTGAGACCCGAGCGCCCGCAGCCGCGGGCACCCTGACCGGCCGGACCGAGGCCGATCACTCCCAAAGGAGGCTCCATGTCCACCCTTCCTGCCGTGACTATGCAGGACCTCGAGCTCGAGTCCGCCGAGCTGCTGCCGAGCCGGGAAACGCTCTGCGGTTGCCACCCGAAGTCCGGCCACTCCAGCTCCAGCTCCGTGTTCATCCAGAACGGCTACGGCAACACGGCGCAGGCCGGCCTGGTGAACGTCGCCATCGCCAACGGCAGCCTGAACAACATCCTGAGCGCCGGCTCCGGCAACGTTCTCGGCCTGTAGTACCTGCTTGGCCCGAACCGTATGCGCCCCATTGTGCTATTCGGAGGGGAATTGCGCAGTGGGAGGGAGGGTCCGCCTGGGGTCCCCAGGCGGACCTTTCCCTGTCTCAGGGAGGAGCAGCGGCATGACCGTAGCCACCAGGCACGAGCTCACTGGGCACGAGCCCGCCGAGACCGTGACGACCGCGCCATCCCCGGCCGATCTGGCCGAGCTGGCCGTGGTGCCCCGGCTCGCCGACGGCGTCGAACTGCTCGGCGAATACCAGAATTCTGGCTACCAGCAGCCTCCGTCGCTGGTGCGGCGGGCCGACGGCCAGGTCATCCAGATGTCCCCGCTGCTGTACCAGGTGACCTGCCAGATCGACGGCTCACGGGATGCGGCCACCATCGCCGAGCTGGTCACCGCGAAGATCGGCCGGACGCTCACCGCTGACCAGGTCCGCCAGGTGGTGGCGGCCAGGCTGATCCCGCTGGGCATCGTGGCCCGGCCCGGCAGGCCCACCGCCGCGCCGACGGCCAACCCGCTGCTCGCCCTGCGGGCCCGGGGCACGCTGCTGCCCGAGCCAGTGGCCAACGCGGCCGGCCGGCTGCTCCGCCCGCTGTTCCACCGGCCCCTGGTCATTGCCGTGGTCGGCACCGTGCTGGCGCTGGACTACTGGCTGTTCTTCAGCCACGGCCTGGGCGGTGGGCTCGCGCAGGTGCTGCGCGACCCGGTGGACCTGCTCCTGGTGTTCGGGCTGAGCGTGATCTCGGCCGCGTTCCACGAGTGCGGGCACGCGACCGGCTGCCGGTACGGCGGGGCCCGGCCCGGCCGGATCGGCGTCGGCATCTACCTGGTCTGGCCGTCGTTCTTCACCAACGTCACCGACTCGTACCGGCTCAGCCGCGGCGGGCGGCTGCGTACCGACCTGGGCGGCCTCTACTTCAACCTGGTCTTCATGCTGGCCCTGGCCGGCCTGTACGCGGTCACCTCAGCCCAGGTCCTGCTCCTGGTCATCGCACTGACACACCTGGAGATGCTGGAGCAACTGCTCCCGTTCGTCCGCTTCGACGGCTACTTCATCCTCAGCGACCTGGTCGGCGTGCCGGACCTGTTCGCGCGGATCTCCCCTGTCGTGCGCGGCGCGCTGAGGAAAGGCCCACGGGACCCACGGGTTACCGGCTTGCGGCGGCGTGCCCGCATCGTCGTGACCGGCTGGGTGCTGTGCGTCATCCCGCTGCTCACGCTCGGCCTCGGCTACCTGCTGCTGCACCTGCCCGAGATCAACCGGGCGCTGTGGCATTCCGGGAGCCGGCAGGCGCATTTGCTAGCCACCGCGCTGGACGGGCACCGTTTCCCGATGGCCGCCGTCGACGCGCTTGGCATCGCCCTGGTGGCCCTGTCGCTGGCCGGCTCGCTGTACATCCTGACCGGGCTGACCCGGCGGGCCGTCACCAGCGGCCTGCGCTGGTCAGCCGGCCGTCCGCTACGCCGCCTGCTGGCCGCCGTGGCCGGCCTGGCAGCCCTGGCGGTGCTGGCTATCACCTGGGCCGCGCAAGGCCAGTTCCACGGCTGGTAGCCGGGACGGCTACTTCGGCTGGAAGCGGATCCCGCCGTCGAAGCGGATGACCTCGGCGTTCATGTAGTCGTTCTCGATGAGCGCCTGGACCAGCTGGGCGAACTCGTCGCTGGTCCCCATCCGCTTCGGGAACACAACGGGTGCGGCCAGCTTGGCCTTCCACTCGTCACTGGTCGGGCCGGTCCCATAGATAGGCGTGTCGATGATGCCCGGGCAGATGGTGTTCACCCGCACGCCAATGGCGGCCAGATCACGGGCCGCAGGCACCGTCATCCCGATGATCCCGCCTTTGGATGCGGAGTAGGCGATCTGGCCGGTCTGCCCCTCCAGGCCCGCCACCGACGCCGTATTGATGACCACGCCGCGCTGGTTGTCCGCGTCCGCGGGCTCGGTCTGCGCGATGGCCGCGCTGGCGATCCGCATCAGGTTGAACGTGCCGATCAGGTTGATGTCGATGACCTTGCGGAACGACGCCAGATCGTGCGGGGTCCCGTCCCGGCCGACGGTCCGTGACGCCCAGCCGATGCCGGCGCAGTTCACCACGATCCGCAGCGGCACGCCCTGCGAAGTGGCCGCCTGCACGGCCGCCGTGACCGAGTTCTCGTCGGCGACGTCGGTCTTCACGAACAGGCCACCGGTCGCCTCAGCAACCG
>DATCUG010000085.1:0-4715 GCA_036567525.1 Streptosporangiaceae bacterium
GTCCATCTCCTCGGCCGCGATGAACTCGGCCAGCCCGTACACCACCCGGGCCTGGCCGTCCGGGTCGGCCAGCACCTGGTCGGTGGCGGCCGCGACGTCGAGCACGTGCAACGCGCCCCCGGACACGTAGCCGATCCGGCCGCCATCCGGGTCCGGCCGCGGATCCAGGGCCGGTGCGCGGACCGGGAGTTCACGCGGCGGGCCGGCCGGGTGACCGAGATCGGCCAGGTCGGCCACGTAAACCCGGCCGCCCAGGGCGAACACGGCGACCCGCAGATCGCGGTCGGTGGCGTAGCTGACGATCCCGCCGGCCTGCTCGCGGACGCGTTCCCGGCGCGCCTTCTCCGCCGCCGGGAGGTCGCCCTCAGCCGCATCCAGCGCGGCCGGGTCGGCGACCAGTTCCTCCTGCGCTGATCCCTCCGGGCTGGCCGGCAGGTGCAGCTGCCACAGGCAGGTCAGCGGGTCGGTGCCGGTCTTGCTGCGCAGGAACGCGACCCGGCTGCCGTCCGGCGAGACGCGGAACGAGCGGGGCACACCCAGGCTGAACCGGCGGGTCCTGGCCTGCTGTCGCGGGAAGCTCTCGGTCATGCCCCGATCCTGCCAGTCCGGCCGCCCGGTTAGGCTGCCCAGCATGGTGCGAGGTGGGGGCGGGCTGCTGCTGGTGCATGCCCACCCGGACGACGAATCGATCCACACCGGCGCGACCATGGCCCGCTACGCGGCCGAGGGCATCCCGGTCACGCTGGTCACCTGCACGCTGGGCGAGCTGGGCGAGGTCATCCCGGCCGGACTGCGGCACCTGGCCGCGGACCGGGAGGACCGGCTGGGCCCGTACCGGATCGGTGAGCTGGCCGCCGCCTGCGCCGCGCTCGGCGTAACCGACCACCGCTTCCTGGTCGGCCCGGGCCGCTGGCGTGACTCCGGGATGATGGGCCTGCCCAGCAACCAGGATCCAGGCTGCTTCTGGCAGGCCGACCTGGACGAGGCGGCCGGTGAACTGATCTCCATCCTGCGTGCGGTGCGGCCCCGCGTGGTGATCAGTTACGACGGCAACGGCTTCTACGGGCACCCGGACCACATCCAGGCGCACCGGGTGGCCTGGCGCGCGTTCCAGCTGGCCGGTGCGTCCTGCGGGGTGGCCAAGCTGTATGCCACGGCGCTGCCCCGCTCGGTGCTGGCCAGCGCGATCCGGCTGGCCGGCCCGGCGGCGGGCCCGGGCGCCGGGCCGGTGCCGCCGCCTGGCTTCACCGAGGCCACCGTCGACGAGCTGCCGTTCGGCGTCCCCGACGAGCAGGTGACGACCGAGATCGACGGCACCGGGTACCTGGCCGCCAAGACCGCGGCCATGCGCGCGCACGCCACCCAGATCTCGGTGCACGAGCCGTTCTTCGCCCTGTCCAACGGGATTGGCCAGCGCATCCTGGGCCATGAGCACTACACGCTGCTGGCCGGGCCCCGGGACGGGCCCGGGGACGGGGCCCTGGGCGGGGCCGCGCTGGAGACCGATCTGTTCGCCGGGGTGCCGGATGCGTACGTATAACCTGCAATCCGTGGACAGCTTGCCGCAGCCGCGCCCGCCGCGGGACAGCCGGGCGTTCGTGACCGGCGGCGCGTACGCCCTGCTGTTCGTGCTCGGCGGCATGCAGGGCCTGATCGGCTGTTTCCAGTTCAGCCGCGGCGCCGGGCCGGTCCCGGTGGCCGCCCTCATCCTGGCCGCGCTGATCCTGGTCACCTGCCTGCTGGGCGCCGCGGGCATGGGCTCCGCAGCGGGTGCGCTGGTGCCGGCGGCGGGCTGGCTGCTGGTGTCGGTGCTGCTCACTCTGCCGACACCCGGCGGCAGTGTGGTCGTGACCAACACCGCCGCGGGCGCCTGGTACCTGTACGGCGGGTCGGTGTGCGCCGCGGCCGGTGTGGTGTTCGCGTTCGTCAGCCGGAGCCGGGCCCGGATGCGCCGCTCATGACGCCAGTCGACGATGCCGATTACCGGCGCGTGGCCGGCCGGTTCGCCAGCGGCATCATGGTCGTCTCGACCACGCTGGACGGGGCCGACCACGCGATGACCGTCACCGCGTTCTGCTCGGTGTCCCTGCGGCCGCCGCTGGTGCTGTTCTGCGCGGAGAAGATCGCCCGGTTCCATGACACCGTGCTGCGCACCGGGACCTGGGCGGTGTCCGTGCTCGACGAGGACGCGGAGAAGACCGCGCGCTGGCTGGCCACCCGGGGCCGCCCGCTCGACGGCCAGCTGGCCGGGATCGAGCACTTCCCCGGGCCGGTGACCGGCGCGCCGGTGCTGGCCGACGCGCTGGGCGTGCTGGAATGCCGGACCACCGCGGTGCATGACGGCGGCGACCACAGCATCGTGGTCGGCGAGGTCATCGGGGTGGCCGAGCCGGACCCGGACGGCCGGCCGCTGCTGCACTACAGCGGCCGGTACCGCACCCTGGGCGACGGCTGACGCCGCCGGTCAGTCCCGGATGGCCAGCTCGAGCTGGTCGATGCCCCAGTCCAGGTCAGGCTCGCTGATCACCAGCGGCGGCGCGAGCCGGATCGCGGTGCCGTGCGTGTCCTTGGCCAGCACGCCGCGGGCGGCCAGCCGCTCGCAGGCGACCCGGCCCGGCAGCTCGGTGAACTCGAGGCCCGCCCACAGGCCCCGGCCGCGTACCTCGCGGACCACGCCGGCCGGCAGCGCGGCCAGCCGGTCGTGCAGGTGCGCGCCCAGCTTGGCCGAGCGATCCTGGTACTCGCCGGTGGCCAGCATGGCGATGACCTCGCGGCCTACCGCGCAGGCCAGCGGGTTGCCGCCGAACGTCGACCCGTGCTGCCCGGGCTGGAACACGCCGAGGACCTCCCGGGAGGACACCACCGCCGAGACCGGCACGATGCCGCCGCCCAGCGCCTTGCCGAGCAGGTACATGTCCGGGACGACCCGCTCGGCCTGGCAGGCGAACGTGGTGCCGGCCCGGCCCAGCCCGGACTGGATCTCATCGGCGATCATCAGCGCGCCGTGCGACGAGCAGAGCTCGCGTACCGCGGCCAGGAACCCGGGCGGTGGCACCAGCACGCCCGCCTCGCCCTGGATGGGCTCGACCAGCACCCCGGCCACGACCTCGTCCATGACCGCGGCCAGCGCGTCGGCGTCGCCGTACGGCACCACCCGGAACCCCGGCGTGTACGGGCCGAACGACGCCCGCGCGTCCGGGTCGGTCGAGAAGCTGACGATCGTCGTGGTCCGGCCGTGGAAGTTGCCCTCGAAGGCCACGATGACGGCCTGATCCGGGGGCACCCCCTTGACCTCGTAACCCCACTTGCGCGCGGTCTTGATCGCCGTTTCCACCGCTTCCGCGCCGGTGTTCATCGGCAGCACCATCTCCATGCCGGCCAGTTCGGCCAGCTCGGCGCAGAACGGGCCGAACTGGTCGTGCTCGAACGCCCGGCTGACCAGGGTGACCCGGTCAAGCTGGCGCTGGGCGGCGGCGACCAGCGCGGGATGGCGGTGCCCGAAGTTCAGGGCCGAGTAGGCCGCCAGCATGTCCAGGTAACGGCGGCCCTCGGTGTCGGTCACCCAGGCGCCCTCGCCTTCGGTGATGACGACGGGCAGCGGGTGGTAGTTGTGCGCGCTGTGCGCCTCAGCCAGGGCATGCAGGCTGGCTGCCGATGTGGTCACGGTGGTTCCCCCTCGCACGGCTGTTCCCCCGATCATGGCCGCAGTTCCAGTGTGCAGCATTTCGGCCCGCCGCCGGCCTTGCGGAACTCCGACATGTCCACCGGGACCGGCTGGAACCCGCGGGCGGCCAGGCTGGCGGCCAGCCCGGTGGCCTGGGCGGGCAGGATGACGTGGCGGCCGTCGCTGACCGCGTTCAGGCCGAGCACCCCGGCGTCTTCGTCGCTGGCCTCGATCAGCTCGGCGAACTGCCCGGCCAGCGCGGCCCGCCCGGCCGCGTCGAACGCGGCCGGGTAGTACGCGGCGGTGCCGGCGTCGAGCACGCACAGCGCCGTGTCCAGGTGGTAGAACCGCGGGTCGACCAGGCGCAGGCTGACCACTGGCAGCCCGAACAGCGCTTCGAGCTCGTGCCGGACGCCGGCCTCGGTGCGGAAGCCGTGCCCGGCCAGGATCACCCGGCCCGCGTGCACGATGTCGCCCTCGCCCTCGTTGACCCGGCCCGGTTCGTGCACCGAGCGGTACCCGTGGCGGCGGAACCAGTCCAGGTAGGCCGGGCCCTCAGCGGCCCGCTCCGGATACCGGAACCGGGCACCCAGCACGGTGCCGCCGATCACGGTGGCCCCGTTGGCCGCGAACACCATGTCCGGCAGGTCCGGGTGGCCGTCGATGAACTGCACCGAATGACCGAGGCTGAGGTAGGCGTCACGCAGCCCCTGCCACTGCCGGATGGCCAGTGCCGTGTCCACCGCGTCGCCACTGGCCATCCACGGGTTGATGGCGTACCGCACGGTGAAGTGCTCGGGCCGGCACATCAAGTAGGACCTGGGCAGTGGCGTCCGGCTGGCCGGCTGGGCCGCCGGGCTGGTGCTCGGCACCGGACGCGCCATGGCGGCCGGGTAGGTAGCGGTCATCGAGCTCCTTTCGGTACCGGGTGCAGATGATCAGCTAATCCAGCGTATGAGCTGTATCCGGGAGGAGAAATGCGCGTGAGCTGCGTCCAGCCGTCGATTCGTTGCGAAAATCTGGTTGGGACGGCAAAACGTTGCGTGCCGGT
>DATCUG010000086.1:0-2369 GCA_036567525.1 Streptosporangiaceae bacterium
CCGCGCGCGCTTGCGCCTGCCAGGTGAGATGGCACAGCCGGTTGGCCAGCGGCGCGGACAGGTCCCACCCGTCGGCCGCCTGGTCCGGCGGGTTGGCCGCGGCCACCACCGCCACCTCGTCGGGCAGGTCCAGGTCGCCGACCACCCGCTCCAGCACCACCCGGAGCAGCGCCGCCTGCACCGCGGGCGGTGCGGTGGACAGCTCGTCGAGGAACAGCAGCCCACGGCCGGCCTCGGCCAGGCGTCGGGCCCAGGCGGGCGGCGCGAAGCGCACCCCGTCACCGACCACCACGGGCAGCCCGGCGAAGTCGGACGGCTCGCGGATCGACGCGATCACGGTCTCGCACGGCCAGCCCAGGGCCTGCGCCATGGCCCGGATGACCGAGGTCTTGCCGGTGCCCGGGGCGCCCCACAGCAGCACCGGGACCCGGGCCGCCACGGCCACCCCGAGTGCCTCGACGGCGGCCGCCTGCCGCTCGCTGCCTGCCCCGGCGAACCGCCTGCCGTCCTCAGCCACCTGCGCTCCTCGTGCGTTGCCCGGCCCGGTGCTGCTCAGTCCGTCCCTGCCACAGACCAGTGTTCCCCGTCATACCGGATGCTCAGGACAGCTGGGGGCGCCCCGGGCTGGGCCAGCGCGCGGACCTGCGCCTGCGGCCACGCCGCGGCCAGCACGTCCACGACCAGGTGACCGTCCACCACCGGGCAGCCGGCCGCCCACACCGCGGCCAGCCAGCGCACCGGGAGCGCGGCGCGGAGGGTGCCACCGGCCAGCTCGACCGTGCCCCAGCCGGGCGCCTCGTGCACCTCGGCGTGCACCGCGTCGGGGTCGATGCCCAGCCAGCCAGCGGCGGCCGGGGCCAGCCGCCCGGTCAGCGCCCCGGCCAGCGCGGGCCGGGCCGCGGCCAGATCCCGGCTCGGTCCCGGGCCGTCCGACCAGGCCGCCGCGACCGTGCCGGACAGCGCGAGCTGGAAGGGACGGCCCAGCGCGAACAAGCTCATCAGCTCGGCCCGGCGGGACTGGGCCCGGTGCACGTCCGGGGACACCCGGCGCATCGGCAGCGACCTCGGCCGGAGCCGCCCGGCGGGCCGCTGCGCCGGGCCGGGCGGACGGCCGGGCTGCGGGCTGATCGCCGACTGCAGGCTGCGCACCAGGTCCCAGGTGACGGTGAGCTGATCTGCGGGGGACCGCGGGCCGAGGGCCAGCACGTCCAGATCGGCGGTGTGCGCGCCCCACGCCTCGACCATCGCGACGCACTCGGACTTGTCCCCGCCCAGCGCGGCCAGCACCAGCTCGCCCTCGGCGTCCGGGTGGTCGGCCGCGGTCAGCTCGCCGTCCGCCCACCGCATCAGGTGCTGCCCGGTGCCGCAGCTGATCCAGCTCTCCGCCGGGGGCAGCGCCGCCCACCAGGGCCCGCTCACCCCGCGTCCCCGGTGGGCAGCCAGTCCAGCGGCACGGTCGCCGACACCTGCCGGATGCCGTCGCTGACCATGACGTCCAGCGAGGTGGCCGCCGGGTGCAGCGGCGGGACCAGGCGCATCTGGATCATGCCCTGCTGGCTGCCCCAGTGCATGGCGCTGATCAGGTGCCAGCGCCCGGCGGAGTCCCGGGCCCGCCAGGTCAGCGTGACCTGGCCGGGATCGCTCTGCGGGCCCAGGCCGTGCACTACCCAGCCGTTGCCGTGTGGCGTCCAGCCGCTGGCCATCACGTGCAGGGTGGCGGCGTCGCGGGCCGAGCGCAGCCCGGCCAGGGAGAACCAGGCCCCGCCGATCTCCGGCAGGTTGGCCGTGCAGGCGGCGGTGCCTTCCGGCCCGTCGGTGGCGGCCCCGTCGGCCAGCATGCTGTGCCAGGCATCCGGCAGCGCGGCCCGCGGGATCCGGCCGCCGGCGGGCAGGCCCAGATCCAGCCCGAGCCGCCAGCCCAGGCCGAGCAGCCGGGCCACCGCCGGATCACCGTCGGCCAGCACACCGCTGCTGGTGAGGTCGGTGATGAGCAGCGCGACCCGGCTGGCCAGCGACAGGCCGGCCGCCCGGCTGTCCGGCCCGGCGGCCAGCAGCTCATCACCGGCCCGGTCGAGCAGCCGGGCGGCGGGCGCGGCCGGCGTCATGGGCTGGGTGGCGATGCCGTTGGCCAGGTCCGGGGCGGCCAGCTCGACCCGGACGTAGCGGCCGCGCGACCCCGGGCCGATGTCCAGCCAGCGGATGCCGTCCGGTGGCGCCGGGGTGAGCCCGAGGTGGCAGTCCCACCAGTCCCGGCCGTCCTCGATGCCCATGTCCCACAGCGCGGCCCGGTAGCTGACCCCCCGGTCGTCGACGGCGGCGACCTCGTGGAACGGGGCGTGCCTGGGCCGCGGCGTGGCCGACCGGCGGGG
>DATCUG010000087.1:0-5550 GCA_036567525.1 Streptosporangiaceae bacterium
CCAGCCGGTGGCGTTCGCCACCGACGTGGCCGTGGAGTCGGCCGCGGCCACTGCGGCCGGGCTGGCCGACGGTGCGGTGGCGCTGCTGGAGAACGTGCGCTTCGAGCCCGCCGAGACCAGCAAGGACGACGCCGAGCGGGCCGAGCTGGCGGGCCGGCTGGCCGGGCTGGCCACGCTGTACGTGGGCGACGGGTTCGGCGCGCTGCACCGCAAGCACGCCAGCGTGTATGACGTGCCCGGGCTGCTGCCGCACGCCGCTGGGGACCTGGTCATCGCGGAAATCGGGGTGCTGCGCCAGCTCACCACCGACCCGCCGCGGCCGTACGTGGTGGTGCTCGGCGGGGCCAAGCCGTCGGACAAGCTGGCCGTCATCGGCAACCTGCTGGGCAAGGCCGACCGGCTGATCATCGTCGGCGGCATGTCGTACACGTTCCTCGCCGCCCAGGGTTACGAGGTCGGCCAGTCGCTGCTCGAGGCGGACCAGATCCCGCAGGTGTCCGCGGTGCTGGCCGAGGCGGACAAGCGCGGCGTGGAAGTAGTCCTGCCGGTGGACCTGGTGGCGGCCGACCGGTTCGCCCCGGACGCGGACCACCGGGTGGTGCCGGTCGGCGACTTCCCGCCGGACCGGGAGAGCCTGGACATGGGCCCGGCCACCCGGGCCCTGTTCACCCAGAAGCTGGCCGACGCCAAGACCGTGTTCTGGAACGGGCCGGCCGGGGTGTTCGAGTTCCCGGCGTTCGCGGCCGGCACCAGGGCGCTGGCCGAGGCGATCAGCGCGGTCAGCGGGCTGACCGTGGTTGGCGGCGGTGACTCGGCCGCGGCCGTACGGCAGCTCGGGTTCCCGGCCGATGCGTTCACCCACATCTCCACCGGGGGCGGGGCCAGCCTGGAGTACCTGGAGGGGCGCACGCTGCCCGGGCTGAGCGCGCTCGAGGCGGGCTGATGGCCGCCGCCGGACCCGCGCGAAAGCCGCTCATCGCCGGCAACTGGAAGATGCATAACACGCACTTCGAGGCGATGACGCTGGTCCAGAAACTGGTCTTCACGCTCAGCAACGAAGACTACGACGCGGCCGACGTCGTGGTGCTGCCGCCGTTCACCGCGCTGCGCAGCGTGCAGACCCTGGTAGCCGGGGACAAGCTGCGCATCGGCTACGGCGCTCAGGATCTGTCCCAGCATGACAAGGGCGCCTATACCGGCGACGTGTCCGGGCCGATGCTGGCCAAGCTCGGCTGCGGTTATGTGCTGGCCGGGCACTCCGAGCGCCGCCACTACCACAACGAGGACGACGCCCTGGTCAACGCCAAGGTGAAGGCCGCGCTGCGCAGTGAGCTGACACCGATCATGTGCATCGGTGAGCAGCTGCACATCCGCCAGGCCGGGGACTACCTGCCGGTCTGCCTGACCCAGCTGGACGGCGGGCTGGCCGGGCTGGCCAAGGAGCAGGTGGCCGGCCTGGTGATCGCTTATGAGCCGGTTTGGGCGATCGGGACCGGTGAGGTGGCCTCGCCAGAAGACGCGCAGGAGGTCTGCGCCGCGATTCGGGGCAGGATTTCCGAGGGTCGTGGCGACGAAGTGGCCGCAAGTGTGCGTATTCTGTATGGCGGGTCGGTGAAGGCCAACAACATCGCTGCGATAATGTCGCAGCCCGATATTGACGGCGCGCTGGTCGGCGGTGCGAGCCTGGATGCAGGTGAGTTCGCCACAATATGCCGGTACCGGAAACTGGCCGTGGGCGCCTGATCCGGTACTGGACCAGTCTGCAGGGGCATCCGGAGGGTTAAGGCACAGCAGTGGTTATCGGTATTTCGGTCGTCCTTATCATCACCAGCTTGCTGATGATGCTGCTGGTGCTGCTGCACAAGGGCAAGGGCGGTGGCCTGTCCGACCTGTTCGGCGGCGGGGTGTCCTCGACGCTGGGCTCGTCCTCCGTGGTCGAGCGGAACCTGGACCGGCTGACCATCTTCACCGGCATCATCTGGTTCTTGTGCATCATCGGGCTCAATCTGCTGCTGAATCACTGAACTGATTGCCCATTCAGCAGACCACCATGCCATTGTGCGCACACAGCAAGGGGTGAGCAGTGAGTAGTGGCAATGCCATCAGGGGCAGCCGTGTCGGCGCCGGCCCGATGGGCGAGGCTGAGCGTGGCGAGGCGGCGCCCCGGATCCGGGTCTCCTTCTGGTGCTCGAACAAGCACGAGACCCGGCCGAGCTTTGCCAGCGACGCGGCGGTCCCGGAGACCTGGGATTGCCCCCGGTGCGGCTTCCCGGCCGGCCGGGACGAGAACAACCCCCCTGGCCCGCCGCACAGCGAGCCGTACAAGACCCACCTGGCCTACGTGAAGGAACGGCGCACCGACACCGACGGCGCCGCCATCCTGGCCGAAGCGCTGGATCGGCTGCGCAAGACTAGCTAACTCCGGGGGGACGGCCCCCGGACCGCGATCGCCGCTGTGATCAATGGGCGAAGGAGGACCGCTTGCCCTTAGGGGCCAGCGGAATGTGGCTGCCCGGATGCGCGCGCAGCGCCTTGACGTGGTGCTCCAGGTCGGACAGCAGCACACCGGCCAGGTCGCGGGTGAACCCGTTGCGCACCACTATCCGGATCACCGCCACCTCCTGCAGGTTGGCCGGGAACGTGTACGCGGGGACCAGCCAGCCGCGGGCGCGCAGCCGCTCGGACAGATCGAACACGGTGAAGCCAGCCTGCGGGTCGCTCACCCGGAACGCGAACACCGGCAGGTCACTGCCGTCGGTGAGCAGCTCGAACGGGCCCATCTGGGCGATCTTCCCGGACAGGTACAGCGCCACGTCCTGGCAGGCCTGCTGGATTTCCCGGTAGCCCTCGTGGCCCAGGCGCAGGAAGTTGTAGTACTGCGCGGCCACGTTGGCGCCGGACCGGGAGAAGTTCAGCGCGAACGTGGGCATCTCCCCGCCCAGGTAGTTCACCTTGAACACCAGGTCCTCGGGCAGCGCGCTGGCGTCCCGCCAGACCACCCAGCCCACCCCGGGGTAGACCAGGCCGTACTTGTGCCCCGAGGTATTGATCGAGCTGACCCGCGGCACCCGGAAGTCCCAGGACAGCGTGGGCTGCAGGAACGGCGCGACGAACCCGCCGGATGCCGCGTCCACATGCACCGGGATGTCCGGCCCGCCGTCAGCGGCCAGCTTGTCCAGTTCGGCGCTGATCTCGGCGACCGGTTCGTAGCTGCCGTCCATGGTCGAGCCGAGGATGGCTACCACGCCGATCGTGTTCTCGTCGCAGCTGGCCGCGGCCTGCGGCCCGCGCAGGTGCAGCCGGCCTTCTTCCATCGGCACCAGCCGCGGCTCGACCTGCCAGTACCGGCAGAACTTCTCCCAGCACACCTGGACGTTGCTGCCCATCACCAGGTTCGGCCTGGTGGCGTCCAGGCCGGCCTGCTTCCGGCGCTGCCGCCAGCGCCACAGCAGCGCCATGCCGCCGAGCATGCAGGCCTCGCTGGAGCCGGTGGTCGAGCAGCCGGTGGCGGTCTGCTCCGGCGGCGCGTGCCACAGATCGGCCAGGATGCTCACGCAGCGCGATTCGATCTCCGCGGTCTGCGGGTACTCGTCCTTGTCGATCATGTTCTTGGGCAGGCACTCGGTCATCAGCTGGGTGGCCTGCGGTTCCATCCAGGTGGTCACGAACGTGGCCAGGTTGAGCCGGGCGTTGCCGTCCAGCACCAGCTCGTCCCGTACGGTCTGCAGCGCGGTGTCCGGCAGCAGGCCGTGCTCGGCCAGCCGGTGCCGCGGTACCGACAGATGCGCGGCGCGCACGTAGACCGGGTTGATTTCCAGTTCGGCGTGGTCGCCTTCATCACGGATGCCCCGGTGGATAGGCACGGCTGCTCCCCTTAGTGACGGATGGCTGCCCGGCCAGGCTATCCGCCACCCCGGGCGGGCCCAAGAAGTGCCCCGGCTGGCCCGCCGGGCCACGCGTTCATGCAGGATAGGGGCATGCAGCTGCCGGTCAACCCACCTGTCGCGCCGATGCTGGCCAAGCCGGTGCCGCGCATCCCGGACGGCCCGTACAGCTTCGAGCCGAAGTGGGACGGCTTCCGGTCGATCATCTTCCGCGACGGCGACGAGGTGGAGATCGGCAGCCGGAACGAGCGGCCGATGACCCGCTACTTCCCCGAACTGGTCGCGGCGGTGCTGGCCCAGTTCCCGGGCCGCTGCGTGATCGACGGTGAGATCGTGATCCCGGATTCGGCCGGCCGCCGGCTCGACTTCGAGGCGCTGCTGCAGCGGATCCACCCGGCGGCCAGCCGGGTGAACCTGCTGGCCGAGCAGACCCCGGCCCACTTCGTCGCGTTCGACCTGCTGGCGCTGGACGACACCGACCTGTGCGAGCAGCCGTTCAGCCAGCGCCGGGCCGCACTGGAGCAGGTTCTCGGGCAGGCCAGCTCGCCGGTGCATCTGACCCCCGCCACCGTGGACCGCGAGCTGGCCGGGCGGTGGTTCGGCCAGTTCGAGGGGGCCGGGCTGGACGGGCTGATCGTCAAGCCGCTGGACGGCAGCTATGAGCCGGACAAGCGGACCATGTTCAAGGTCAAGCACGAGCGGACCGCGGACTGCGTGGTGGCTGGCTACCGCGTGCACAAGAGCGGCCCGGACGCGATCGGCTCCCTGCTGCTCGGCCTGTACACCGCGGAGGACCGGCTGGCCAGCGTCGGGGTGGTGGGCGCGTTCCCGATGGCGATGCGCAAAGAGCTGTTCACCGAGCTGCAGCCGCTGGTCACTACGTTCGAGGGGCATCCGTGGAACTGGGCCGCGGCGGCCGAGGCGGCGGTACGCAACCCGCGTTCCTCGGAGCACAGCCGGTGGAACGCGAACAAGGACCTGTCGTTCGTGCCGCTCCGCCCGGAACGGGTGCTAGAGGTGCGCTATGACCACATGGAGGGGACCAGGTTCCGGCACACCACCCAGTTCGTCCGGTGGCGCCCGGACCGGGAGCCCGCGTCGTGCACGTATGCCCAGCTGGAAGAGCCGGTCAACTTCGACCTGGCCGAGATCCTCGCCCTCGGCACCAGCGCGTAGGGCAGCCCGGCCGGACCAGGCCCGCCGGACCAGGCCCGCCGGGTCAGCCGCGCTGGACCAGGTACCGGCAGAACAGGTAGCTGCCGTCGGCCAGCACGTGGGCCAGCTCCAGCCCGGCCCGGCCGTCGCTGCCGGGCGGCCCCTGGGTGATCCGGCCGGCTGAGCCGACGGCCAGCACCGGGCTGACCGTCACGCACAGTTCGTCGATCAGGCCAACCGCGGCCAGCTGGCCGAGCAGGTGCGGGCCGCCTTCGGCCAGGATCCGCCGGTGCCCGCGCCCGGCCAGCGCGGCCACGGCGGCGGGCAGATCCACCCGCTGCTCACCCGCCACGATCACCTCGGCGTGCGCCCCGGCCGCCGCGCGGCGGTCCGCGGCCGCCACCCCGGAGGTGATCACGATGGTGCCGGCGCCGGCCGCTGCCCCGCTGAACAGCGCGCTGTCCAGGTCCAGGTCCAGACGGCCGGTCAGCACCGCGATGCGGGGTGCGGC
>DATCUG010000088.1:0-3662 GCA_036567525.1 Streptosporangiaceae bacterium
CGGCAGGCCGGCCGGCGGTTGCCGCACCGATCCCGCCGCGCGGCTACGGTTGCCGCTTCCTTGAGGCCGGGGTGGGCGCAAGGATGCCGATCAGGCCGCCTAGGATCAGCGTCATCGCGCTGGCCACGTCGGTCGGGACGACGCGCGATCCGGTGAGAGACGCGATGACCATGGCGACTACCAGCGCCATCAGCGCGGCACCGAGAATTCCGATCACCATCCCGTAGATCCAGCCTGGTTCTGCCTGGGCGGCCGCCTGCACTCCGGCCAGGGCGGCCTGCGCGGCATCGGCCTGTTTCCTCGAGTCGGCGGCCGAGTTCGCGGCGTCATCGGCATGCTGCTTCGCCTCGGCGGCCGCCACCTCCGGTGTGCTGCTGACGGCCAGGCTGCGTGGCTGGGCTGGGCGGTCTGCTCCGACTAGGCCGGCCGGGCCTGCTGGTCCGGCTGGTCCGGCCGAAGCAGCCGGGCTGGCCGGGCTTGGCTCACCCGGGGTTAGCTCGTACTGCGTGGGAGCCGGCCGCTTCGCCCGCAGCGCCTCCAGCACACCGGGATAGGCCCAGTTCAGGTCGGCCTCCAGGCCGCCCGGGTAGATGTGGCCGCCGTTCCATTGGTAGAAATGCGGCCAGCCCTGGGCCAGTTCACCAATGTCCGGCGCGGACCCGCATAGCCACAGCCACTCGGCGTGCCCGCCCGCCTTGGCGGCCTGGATGAAGTCACGGTTGCCATAGGCGCCGACCCGGTTCTTGCCCAGCACCGAGGCCGCGCCGTCCAGGTAGGCCATCGCGGTGTCCACCGGGATGCCGTCCAGCGACAGCCAGGTTCCGGCGCAGAAAAAGACCGGCAGGCTGTCCGGGTAGCCGACCGACGCGGCATCATCCCGGGCCCGCTGCGCCATCGCGGCGCCCGCGTCGTGCCCGCCTGCCGGGTCGGTCTTGCCCTCCGCCATGACCAGCAGCACGACCCGGCCGCTGTCGGCCAGCGCGCGGTACGCGCCGGGGTAATGCGATATGCACTTCGGGTTGTCCGGCCACCCGATGTACCGGAATAAGAAGCGGAGATCGTACGTGGTGAAGCGGTCCAGCTCGGCTGGTGACAGTTCGCCCGCGGAATAGTCCGCGCCATATGTGACGTCCATTGTTCCCTTGTCCACCCGGGCCGGACGCGGACGCAACCGCGACGGCACAAACCTAGCCAAACAGTAAGAAAACGCCACCCGGCCGCCCGCAGGCCGCGCACCGTCCAGCGGTTACTTGATGAGCACGTTGTTCGCCGTCGAGGAGATGGCGGTAGCCCCGGAGGCGATCCGGACCGGGGTGAGCGCAGTGCCGAGGTACCCGTCACCAAGCTGGCCCTCGTAGCTGACGCCCCACGCGTACACGCTCCCGTTGCTCGACACCGCGTATGACGTGGCCGAACCGGTAGCCAGGCTCTGGTACGTCACCCCCGCCGGGGCCTGGAAGCGGACCGGAACCAAGGCCCTGGCCCGGTTTCCGTTGCCCAGCTGGCCGGCCCGGTTGTTCCCCCACGACCACAGCGAGCCGTCGGTCAGCATGACCAGGGTCTGCCCGTTGGTCCAGATCGACCCACCCTGGGCCACCTGGCTGACCCCGGCCCGCAGCCGCACCCGGACCGGGACATTGGCTGAGTGGCCGGCTTTCCCATCGCCGAGCTGGCCGGCCCCGTCGTAGCCCCAGTCGAAGTACTTCCCGTTGGCCAGCAGCGCGCCTGAGTTGGCGAACGCGGCCACCAGCTTGACCACCGGCTGCCCGCTGAGCCTGCTCACCGCGACTGGCGTGGTGCTGTCATGCCAGCTGCCGTCGCCCAGGTCACCGTCGAGGTTCTGCCCGCACGCGTAGACCGTGCCGTCCGCGTCGTACAGCGCGTGCGTGCTGGCCCCGGCCACGGCGGTGACATGGGACAGCGGCAGCTGCACCGGAGTGGTATAAGGCTGCTTGTTGCCCAGGCAGAGCTCGCCGCCGCCGTTGTTCCCCCAGCCCCAGACGTTGCCGGTGGTGTCGACGGCCAGGCCGGTGTCGTAGGGCATCGCGTCGGTGGGTATCGACGCGATCTTCACCCCGGCCGGGAAGCGCACCCGCACCGGCGTGCCGAACGAGTTCGCCATGCTGCCGTCGCCCAGCTCCCCCTGGGTGCCCAGGCCCCAGGCGTACAGGCTGCCGTCGGTCAGCAGCGCGTACTCGGTCGAGTTCGAGGTCCCGATCTGGGCCACGGCGCCCGGCAGGGTCACGTTGACCGGCGAGGCCAGCGTGTCCACGTTGCCGTTCGTATTGCCGAAGAACGAGCCCCAGTGCTGCAGCGTCGCGCTGCCCGCCGGGGCGGCCGTCATGGCTGGCGTGGTCAGCGGGGTGGCGACCGCGGCCGAGGACGGCACGGCGGTCACCGGGGAGGAACGCTGACTGGGCTGATCCGCCGGGGATCCCGGCCCGATGACCGGCGTCGCGCTTGGCCAGTAGCTCGCCGAGCAGCCGGCCGACAGCAGCACCGCGGCCGCGACGACTAAAAAGGCCAGCTCTGGCCGAGTGTAATACAGCCGCTACATCCGCCCCGACGTCGTCACCCGCCCAATATAGGAAAAATCGCACCCGCCCGTAGCCCCGTTCGGCCAGGGCACATTTGCCTTTTCTTAACGCCCGTACCGGCCCCGGCCGAAAGGGCAGTTGGGCCCGCCGCGTGGTCAGCGGTGATGCGCGTGAATGTGACCAAAGGCAGCCGGGTCGGCCGGGTCGTCCGGGTGATGATGGGGCGTTTGCGGGCTGCCCACCTTGTCGCCGAACCCGGGCAGCGCGATCCGGTAGGCGCAAGTGTCGCAGTTCATCCTGATGTCACCCCGGAGCGCCTCCTGGTATCGCTCCAGCACCAGGCCGGCCAGTTCCGGGCAGTCCCCGATCACGCCGGCCACCCGGACGTCGATTCTGGGGTGCCGGGCCGCGAACTCACCCGCCTGCGCAGCGACCCGGTCCGGCAGCACCCCGGCGAACAGGAAGTACGGCGCGACGACCACCCGCTCGGCGCCGAGCCGGCCGACCTTGTCCAGCGCGGCCGGCACGGACGGCTCGGCTAGCGAGATGAAGCAGAACTCCACCCCCGCGTAGCCGCGCCCCTCCCACAGCAGCCGGGCCACCTTGGCTACCTCGGCATTGCCGTCCGGGTCGGTGGACCCGCGGCCGACCAGCACGACCTGGGTACCTGCCCGCGGCTGGCCGCCCAGGGCGGCGTCGATGCGCTCCGCGAGCACGTCGAGCAGCACCGGGTGCGGGCCGAGCGGCCGTCCGTAGCGCCAGCGCAGGCCGGGCTGGTGCCGCCGTTCCCGGGCCAGCGCGGCGGGTATGTCGCCCTTCCCGTGGCCGGCCGCGGTGAGCACCAGCGGCACCGCCACCACGTCCGGATGTTGTGCGACCGGCATCCGCCGCACCGCCTCGGCGACCGATGGTGCGGACAGCTCGATGAACCCGCCGTCCACCGCGGGCAGGCGCGGTCCGGCCAGCCCGCGGACCCGGTCGACGAGCCCGCAGAACCCGGCCACCCCGGCGGCGCTCCGGGTGCCATGCCCGACGATCAGCAGCGGGAGGCCGACTCGCCCCGTGTCCTCGCTAGCCGCCAGCAGCGGCGGCCCAGCGCTCGCCATGTCTCCGCCGTCCACCCGC
>DATCUG010000089.1:0-2834 GCA_036567525.1 Streptosporangiaceae bacterium
TGGGCAGCAGGTGGTAGCCGCGCAGTTCCGGCCCGGCGGCCAGCCGGTCGGCCAGTTCCAGCCCGCGGGCCGGCCCGTAGGCCATGCCCACCGCGACCGCGCGGTTCAGCTCGGCCACCGGGCTGGGCGCGATCATGCCCAGCGTCTGGTACAGCGCCGCGATGCGCGCCCAGTCGGTGGCGGCGGCGGTCCGGGCCTGGGCGTGGCAGGCCGCGATGGCCGCCTGCACGACGTACGTTCCGGGCGGGCGGCCGAGCCGCTCGGCCCGCAGCAGGGCGGCGAAGCCGCGCCGGATGAGCAGCTGATCCCACTGGGCGCGGTCCTGCTCGAGCAGCGGGATGGGCTGGCCGCCGGGGCCGGCCCGGGCCCGCAGCCGGGACGACTGGATCTCCATCAGCGCGGCCAGGCCGTGCACTTCCGGCTCGTCCGGGCTGAGCTCGGCCAGCATCCGGCCGAGCCGGAGCGCCTCGTAGCACAGTTCCGGCCGGGCCCAGTCCGGCCCCGCGGTCGCCGTGTATCCCTCGTTGAAGATCAGGTAGATGGCCTCCAGCACGGAGGCCAGCCGGCCGGCCCGCTCGGCGGGCGACGGCACCTCGAACGGCACCCGCTGGCGGGCCAGCGTCCGCTTGGCCCGGACGATGCGCTGCGCGATGGCCGGCTCGGCGGCCAGGAACGCGCGGGCGATCTCACCGGTGGTCAGCCCGCCGAGCAGGCGCAGCGTCAGCGCCACCCGGGCGTCGGTGGACAGCACCGGGTGGCAGGCCACGAACATCAGCCGGAGCAGGTCGTCCTGCACCTCGCCCGCGTCCAGCGCGGCGGCCAGGTCGGCCGGCCCGCCGAACACGTCCGCCTGCTGTTTCGCGTGCAGCTCGTGGCCGAGCTGGCCCAGGTTGCGGCGCAGCCGCTCGTCGCGGCGCAGCCGGTCGATGGCCCGGTGCCGGGCCGTGCTCATCAGCCACCCGCCCGGGTTGGGCGGGATACCCGCCTGCGGCCACTGGCTGAGCGCGGCGACCAGGGCGTCCTGGGCCAGGTCCTCGGCCAGCCCTAGGTCACCGGTCAGCCGGGCCAGCCCGGCGATGATCCGGGCCGACTCGAGCCGCCACACCGCCTCCACCGCGCGCTGGGTATCGGCCACGGTCACCTGCCGATCAGATCACGGAAATCACTCCGGGCCGAACACCTGGTGGATGTAGCCAGTCCCGTTGCGGGTGATCTGCCAGAACCGCTTGCTCAGCTCGATCGCCTCGTCCCGGGACCGCACGTCAATCAGCGCGAAGCTGATGATCATTTCCTTGGCCTCGGTGAACGGCCCGTCGGTGATGGTGACCTGGCCGTCCTTGGCCGTCATCCGGCTGCCCTGGTCGAGTCCCCCGGTGGCCAGCAGCACACCGGCCTGGCTCAGCTCGGCCACGAACGTGCCCATGTCCGCCATCATCTGCTCGTCCGGCGGGTCGCCGGCCGTGGTCGTCATCAGGAACCGCATCTGCCTGTCTCCTTAGGTCTGGCCGCTGGCCCAGACGCTGCCGTCCGGCCCTCTTGCTAGTGCTTCGAACGGCCGGCCGCGGAATCGACACGCCGCGGATTATTTTTTCCCGCCCAGCCGGGTCAGCGCGCTGACCAGCTGGTTCAGCACGGTGCGCACCGCGCGGGCCGGGGTGCGGCCAGGGAACGCCGGGGCGGCCACGTCGGCCAGGTAGCTGCCCACCCGGGCCACCAGCAGATAGTCGCCCGGATAGTAGCTGCCGTCCGGCAGCGGGCCGTTGACCTGCAGGATCCTGATCAGCAGGGCCTGGTCACCCAGCCCCGGCACGGCGGCCACGCCGGGTTTCATCCGGACCCGGGCGCCGGTGATCTCGTCCCGCAGGGTGAACGGGCCGCAGCGGTGGTAGGCCAGCGACTCGATCAGCGCGAACTGCTTGGCCGCCCAGCCCGGGTAGTAGCCGGCCAGCCCGATGCCGCCGAGCGCGGTGCCGCCGCCATGCCCGACGGTGACGCTGAGCTGTGCGTACGAGGCCTCGTCGCCGGCCAGCAGGAACTGCGGGTCCACGCCCTTCCAGCGGGCGCAGGACAGCCGGGGCAGGGTGGGCAGGTAGGGCGGGCCGGCCAGCGCCGGGCCGCTATCCGTCTCCTGCCCGCTGCCCCCGGTCAGCGACCAGCCGGCCGGCAAGGCGGCCCGGCCGGGCAGCAGCCTGCTCAGCTCGTGGCCGGTAGCCGACCCGCTCGCGCGTGCGGCCGGGGACGGCGCGCCACTCACGGTGGGTGAACCGGACCCGCCCGCACTGCAGCCAGCCACGGCGGCCAGCGCGGCAGCGCCGAGCGCGCGGCGGTAAAACCGGGGCCGTCCAGGCACCTGCGGCTGCTCAGCCCCCGATCACGGGTGGCACCGCCGGGGCGCCCACCCCCCAGAAATCGTCGTCCTCGCCCAGCCAGGCCAGCCGGGACCGGTCCCGCTGCTGGCCGCGGCCGGCCGGGCTGCCGCCCGGCAGCCAGCCCAGGCCGCCGTCGCCGTCGCCGGCCAGCGCGCCCGGGGTCATGTCCGGGCCCCAGGTGGTTTCGTCCTCACTGGCCCAGTACTGGTTATCCCGGCTGGCTTCGGCCTGGCCGGCCGCACCGGCGCCGGTCATCGGGAACGAGCCCGGCGCCCGGAACCCGCCGGCCGCCGCCGCGTCGCCTTGCCCAGCCAGCGACTCCGGGCCCACCCCGTCCCCGGCCGGGTCACCCGGCTGGGCCGGGTCACCGGGCTGGCCGAACGGGTTACGCGGCAGGCTGCTGCCGGACCCGGCGGGCGGTGGCTCCTCGCTGAGCGGCTCTTTGCTGAACCCAGCGGGGGCCGG
>DATCUG010000090.1:0-14280 GCA_036567525.1 Streptosporangiaceae bacterium
CCCTTGAAGTACCAGATGTGCGTGACCGGCGCGGCCAGCTCGATGTGGCCCATCCGCTCGCGGCGCACCTTGGCCCGGGTGACCTCGACGCCACACCGCTCACAGATGATGCCCTTGAAGCGGACCCGCTTGTACTTGCCGCAGTAGCACTCCCAGTCCCGGGTCGGACCGAAGATCTTCTCGCAGAAGAGCCCGTCCTTCTCCGGCTTGAGGGTGCGGTAGTTGATGGTTTCCGGCTTCTTAACTTCGCCGTGCGACCACTGCCGGATGTCGTCAGCGGTCGCCAGGCCGATACGCAGGTCGTCGAAGAAGTTGACGTCAAGCACGTGTGTTATCCCCTGGGTAGTTGTGATGAGGATGCCGGCCGGTGGCCCAGGCCCTGGTCAGGCCCGGGCCGCCCGGCTTCCTCACACCTCTTCAACGCTGCTCGGCTCACGCCGGGACAGGTCGATGCCGAGTTCTTCCGCGGCGCGGAAGACGTCCTCATCGGTGTCGCGCATCTCGATGGCCGCGCCGTCACTGGACAGCACCTCCACGTTCAGGCACAGCGACTGCATCTCCTTGATGAGCACCTTGAACGACTCGGGGATGCCCGGCTCCGGGATGTTCTCGCCCTTGACAATGGCCTCGTAGACCTTGACCCGGCCGAGCACGTCGTCGGACTTGATGGTGAGCAGTTCCTGCAGGGCGTAGGCGGCGCCGTAGGCCTCCAGGGCCCACACCTCCATCTCGCCGAACCGCTGCCCACCGAACTGGGCCTTACCACCGAGCGGCTGCTGCGTGATCATCGAGTACGGGCCCGTTGACCGCGCGTGGATCTTGTCATCCACCAGGTGCAGGAGCTTGAGGATGTAGATGTAACCGACCGAGATCGGGTCCTTGAACGGCTCCCCGGTGCGGCCGTCGAACAGCTGGGCCTTGCCGCTGCCGCCGACCAGCTGGTCGCCGTCCCGGTTCGGCAGCGTGCTGCTGAGCAGGCCGGTGATCTCCTCCTCGCGGGCGCCGTCGAACACCGGCGTGGCCACCGGGGTGCCCGGGTCGGCCGCGTCCGCGCTGATCTGGCGGAGCCGGTCCTTCCAGTCGGCGTCGTCCCCGTTGACCTGCCAGCCGGCCTTGGCCACCCAGCCGAGGTGGGTCTCCAGCACCTGGCCGACGTTCATCCGGCCGGGCACACCGAGCGGGTTGAGCACGATGTCCACCGGGGTCCCGTCGGGGAGGAACGGCATGTCCTCGATCGGCAGGATCTTGGCGATCACGCCCTTGTTGCCGTGCCGGCCAGCCAGCTTGTCACCATCGGTGATCTTCCGCTTGGCCGCCACGTACACCCGGACCAGCTCGTTCACGCCCGGCGGCAGCTCGTCGCCGTCCTCCCGGGTGAACACCCGGACGCCGATCACCTTGCCGGACTCGCCGTGCGGCACCTTCAGCGAGGTGTCGCGGACTTCCCGCGCCTTCTCACCGAAGATGGCCCGCAGCAGCCGCTCCTCCGGGGTCAGCTCGGTCTCGCCCTTGGGCGTCACCTTGCCGACCAGGATGTCCCCGGTCACCACCTCGGCGCCAATCCGGATGATGCCCCGGTCGTCCAGGTCGGCCAGCACCTCTTCGGAGACGTTCGGGATGTCCCGGGTGATCTCCTCCGGGCCCAGCTTGGTGTCCCGGGCGTCGACTTCGTGCTCCTCG
Source organism: Streptosporangiaceae bacterium (assembly GCA_036567525.1). Taxonomy (GTDB): domain Bacteria; phylum Actinomycetota; class Actinomycetes; order Streptosporangiales; family Streptosporangiaceae; genus RYN-230. The sequence continues at coordinate 1,681 of DATCUG010000090.1, forward strand.
ATGTGGATCGAGGACAGCACGTCGTCCTGGACCAGGCGCTGGGACAGGATGATCGCGTCTTCGTAGTTGTGCCCTTCCCAGGGCATGAACGCGACCAGCAGGTTCCGGCCGAGCGCCATCTCGCCCTCGTCCGTGCACGGGCCGTCCGCGATGACCTGGCCGGCCTCGATCCGCTGGCCCTCGGTGACCACCGGCTTCTGGTTGAAGCAGGTGCCCTGGTTGGACCGGCGGAACTTAGCCACCAGGTAGGTGTTGCGGGTCCCGTCGTCGTTGCCCACGGTGACGTAGTCCGCGCAGGACTCCTCCACCACGCCGGCCTTGTCGGCCAGGATGACGTCGCCCGCGTCGGTCGCGGCGCGGTACTCCATCCCGGTGCCCACCAGCGGCGCCTCGCTGCGCAGCAGCGGCACCGACTGGCGCTGCATGTTGGAGCCCATCAGCGCCCGGTTGGCGTCGTCGTGCTCCAGGAAGGGGATCATGGCGGTGGCCACCGACACCATCTGGCGCGGCGACACGTCCATGTAGTCCACTTCGTCCGGGCCGATGTAGTCGACCTCACCACCCTTGCGGCGGACCAGGATGCGGCGCTCGGCGAACTCCCCGTCCGGGCCCAGCGGCGTGTTCGCCTGGGCGATCACGTGCCGGTCCTCCTCGTCCGCGGTGAGGTAGTCGACCTGGCCGGTGACCTTGCCGTTCTTCACCTTGCGGTACGGGGTCTCGACGAAGCCGAACGCGTTCACCCGGGCGTACGAGGCCAGCGAGCCGATCAGGCCGATGTTCGGGCCTTCCGGCGTCTCGATCGGGCACATCCGGCCGTAGTGCGACGGGTGCACGTCACGGACCTCGAACCCGGCCCGTTCCCGGGACAGGCCGCCCGGGCCGAGCGCGGACAGCCGGCGCTTGTGCGTCAGGCCGGCCAGCGGGTTGGTCTGGTCCATGAACTGGGAGAGCTGGCTGGTGCCGAAGAACTCCTTGATGGCCGCGACCACCGGGCGGATGTTGATCAGGGTCTGCGGCGTGATCGCCTCGACGTCCTGGGTCGTCATCCGCTCCCGGACCACCCGCTCCATCCGGGCCAGGCCCAGCCGGACCTGGTTCTGGATGAGCTCGCCCACGGTGCGCAGGCGGCGGTTGCCGAAGTGGTCGATGTCGTCGGTCTCGATCGGGATGATGCCGTCGCCGACCTTCATCTCGTCCTCGCCGGCGTGCAGCCGGACCAGGTACTCGATGGTGGCCACGATGTCGTCCTCGGTCAGCGTGCCCTGCCGGATCGGCTGGCCCAGGCCGAGCTTCTTGTTGATCTTGTACCGGCCAACCTTGGCCAGGTCGTAGCGCTTCGGGTTGAAGTACAGGTTCTCCAGCAGCGCCTGCGCGGACTCCCTGGTCGGGGGCTCGCCCGGGCGCAGCTTGCGGTAGATGTCCAGCAGCGCGTCATCCTGGCCGGTGGTGTGGTCCTTCTCCAGGGTGGCCCGCATCGACTCGTACTCGCCGAACCGCTCCAGGATGCGCGCGTCGTCCCAGCCCAGCGCCTTGAGCAGAACGGTCACGCTCTGCTTGCGCTTGCGGTCGATGCGCACCCCGACGCTGTCCCGCTTGTCGATCTCGAACTCGAGCCACGCGCCACGGGACGGGATCACCTTGCAGCTGAAGATGTCCTTGTCGGACGTCTTGTCCACCTGGCGGTCGAAGTAGACGCCGGGGGAACGGACGAGCTGCGATACCACGACACGCTCGGTGCCGTTGATGATGAACGTGCCCCGGGGTGACATCAGCGGGAAGTCACCCATGAACACGGTCTGGCTCTTGATCTCGCCCGTGCTGTTGTTGATGAACTCGGCCGTGACGAACATCGGGGCCGAGTAGTGCATGTCCTTGTCCTTGCACTCCTCTACGGAGTACTTGGGCGGCTCGAACCGGTGATCACGGAACGAGAGGGACATGGTTCCCGTAAAGTCCTCGATCGGGCTGATCTCTTCGAAGATCTCTTCCAGCCCGGACTGTTCCGGAACCTCCTTCAGACCGGCCTCGCGCGCGGCATCCACCCGGGCACGCCAGCGCTCGTTGCCCAGCAGCCAGTCGAAAGACTCGGTCTGCAGAGCAAGGAGGCCGGGAACCTCAAGAGGTTCCTTGAAGCGGGCGAAGGAAACGCGACGAGGGGCTGTACTGGCGGCGGAGGCGCTGCGCGATGCTGCCAACAGGGGTCCTTCCGAGCTTGTGGCCGACTATCACCGCACGCACGCAAAACGCCCTGCGGCGGACGCCGCGAGGGGTCGAGGATGCCGAGGACGCAAGAGTGCAGCGCAAATTGGCAGTGTAGCCCACAGCTACACTGCTCGTCAACTGTATCTCACCATGTTGTTCACGGTTGCTCCGCAGCATGGCTCGTTCGAGGCAAAACGTCAAGTCCACGCCACGTGGTCTGGTCATCTGAGTGACGTGACGAACACCACATTCGGCCCTGCGTGTGAGTCGGTGTACTCCTGGGTAAGACTAACAGTTCAGCTCGCGAAATATTCCGGGTTCCGTAGTCACCCGGGAACGTGACGTGCGCCGGCCCAGGCTGGGCGCCGCCTGCTCGCGGTCCCTTAGACGCACGGTGTGCCGGGCCCGCAAGGTTCGCGGGCCCGGCACACTGGGCTCTGTGCTGGTGAGCGGTCTTACTTGACCGTGACGCTGGCGCCGGCCCCCTCCAGGGCAGCCTTGGCCTTGTCCGCGGTCTCCTTGTTGACCCGCTCCAGGAGCGGCTTGGGGGCGGAGTCCACCAGGTCCTTGGCCTCCTTGAGGCCCAGGCTGGTCAGGCTGCGCACCTCCTTGATGACCTGGATCTTCTTGTCGCCCGCGCCCTCGAGGATGACGTCGAACTCGTCCTTCTCCTCCTCGGCGGCGGCCGGGGCAGCCGCGCCGCCCGCCGGGGCGGCAACCGCCGCGACCGGCGCGGCCGCCTTGACGTCGAACGTCTCCTCGAACTGCTTCACGAACTCGGACAGCTCGAGGAGGGTCATCTCCTTGAACGCGTCGAGCAGGTCGTCAGTGCTGAGCTTCGCCATGATTGCTGGGTTCCTTTTCCTTCAGTCTGCTTATCGGTGTCTGGCCGGCCCGCTACTCGGCGCTGGCCCCGGCCGTGCTGGGCTCGTCGCTGCTGGCCTCGGCCGTGCTGGGCTCGGCCGTGCTGGACTCGTCCGCAGCCGCCGCCTCGGGAGCCTGCGACGCCCCGGAAGCCGCGGCCGCACCGCCCTCGGCTTCCTGCTTGACCCGCAGCGCCTCGGCGAGCTGGGCCATCTGCACGGGCAGCGCGTTCATCACCGCGGCCGCCTTGGCCATCGAGGCCTTCATCCCGCCGGCCAGCTTGGCCAGCAGCACCTCGCGCGGCTCCAGATCGGCCAGCTGCTCGATCTCGGCCGGGGAGATCGCCTTGCCGTCCAGCACCCCGCCCTTGATCACCAGCAGCGGGTTGGTCTTGGCGAAGTCACGCAGCCCCTTGGCCGCCTCGACCACGTCGCCCTTGACGAACGCGATGGCTGACGGGCCGCTCAGCAGATCGCCGAGCTGGCCGGCCACACCGGCCTCGTTCGCGGCGATCTTGGTCAGCGTGTTCTTGACCACCGTGAAGGTGGCGCTTTCCCCGAGCGAGCCGCGCAGCTCGGCGAGCTGGGCCACACTCAGGCCGCGGTATTCGGTCAGCACCGCGCCGTCCGAGCTCTGGAATCGCTCGGTGAGCTCGGCGACCGCAGTCACCTTATCCGCCCTCGCCATGGGCCTCCTTTCCTGTTCCGTCGCCGGCGGGAAGGAGTCGTGAGATGCGAAACGCCCCGGCGCAGGCACCAGGGCGTGAACGTGATGGTTCAGCTCAGGACGCCTGCGCGGGCCGCCCGCTGACGCGGGTCCTTCGGCTGCCACCTGACAGGCAGGCGGCAACGACCGACGGTCTTTGGCTTCGCCACAACCATATTGCCTAACGCCAGTACCGCCAAATCAGCCCGCGCCGCTCCCCCGCCGCCCGTGGCCGTGTCGCGCAGCCGCGCAGCCGCGCCGATCATGGTCGCAGCCTTCTTTTCACGCGCCTGGCGCGGAGTGCACCCAATTTGTCCCGGTTGCCGCGGACCAGATGCGTGAAAAGAGGACGCCGGGCCGAAGACGCCGGGGCTAGTGAGGCCGGTGGGACGCACCGGCCCTGGTTGCCAGTCCCAAGTGTCGTGATCATGGGCTAGGTAGCGTTCTAACACTAGCTAGGCCATGATCATGAACTCTGGATCCGGGCCTGGCTGGGCGGCGGGGCTTGGCGGGGTGGGCCGGGGGCCGGCAAGCAGTGGGCCGGGGGCCGGCCAGCAGCAAGCCCGCCTCAGCCGGGCCGGGCTGGCGCGGTGGGACGGGCTTGCCGGGGTTCAGCAGCCGGGCTGGGTTAGCTGGCGGCGGCTTCTTCGAGGTCCTCGGTCAGGCCGCGGGTCTTGGCCGGGTCCACGTGGATGCTCGGCCCCATGCTGGTGGTCATCGCGACCTTCTTGATGTACCGGCCCTTGGCCGCGGACGGCTTGAGCCGGAGCACCTCGTCCAGGGCGGCCGCGTAGTTCTGCACCAGCGCGGCGGCCGGGAACGACGCCTTGCCGATCACGAAGTGCAGGTTCCCGTGCCGGTCCACCCGGAACTCGATCTTCCCGCCCTTGATCTCGGTGACGGCCTTACCCACGTCCGGGGTGACCGTGCCGGTCTTCGGGTTGGGCATCAGGCCGCGCGGGCCGAGCACCCGGCCCAGCCGGCCGACCTTGCCCATCAGGTCGGGGGTGGCCACGACCGCGTCGAAGTCCAGGAACCCGCCCTGGATGCGCTCGATCAGGTCGTCCGAGCCGACGTAGTCGGCGCCGGCCGCCCGGGCGTCCTCGGCCCGGTCCCCGGTCGCGAACACCAGAACGCGGGCCGTCTTGCCGGTCCCGTTGGGCAGGTTCACGGTGCCGCGGACCATCTGGTCCGCCTTCCGCGGGTCCACGCCGAGCCGCAGGGCGACCTCGACGGTGGGGTCGAACGTGGTCTTGGCCGTCTCCTTGGCCAGGTTGACCGCCTCGGACGGGGTGTACAGCCGGTCCGGGTCGATCAGCTCGGCGGCCTGACGGTAGGCCTTGCTGCGCTTCATTGCCTTCTCCTTGGTTGCGCTGTGGAGGTCGTGGTCAGTGGGCCAGCGCGTGGCCCTGCCACTGGGGTTTGGTCTCGCCGTTTTGGTTCAGCCGGACCTGGCTCAGCCGCTGACGGTGAGCCCCATCGACCGGGCCGTGCCGGCGATGATCTTCTCGGCCGCCTCGATGCTGGTCGCGTTGAGGTCGGGCATCTTGGTCTGCGCGATCTCGCGGACCTGGGCCGTGGTCACCGAGCCGACCTTGTTGGTCAGCGGCTCGCCGCTGCCCTTGGCCACGCCAGCGGCCTTCTTCAGCAGCTCGGCGGCGGGTGGGGTCTTGGTCACGAAGGAGAACGAGCGATCCTCGTAGATCGTGATCTCCACCGGGACCACATTGCCCCGCTGGGACTCGGTCGCGGCGTTGTACTGCCGGCAGAAGTCCATGATGTTGACGCCGTGCGGGCCAAGCGCGGTGCCGACCGGCGGGGCCGGGGTGGCCGCGCCCGCCTGCAGCTGCACCTTGACAACCGCAGCGATCTTCTTCTTCCGTGGGGCCATCTATACGGGTCCTTACCTGGGCGTGATGCGGATCAGATCTTGGCGACCTGATCGAAGGAAAGCTCGACCGGGGTCTCCCGGCCGAAGATGGAGACGAGCACCTTGAGCTTCTGGGTGTCCGGGTTGACCTCGTTCACCGTGGCGGGGAGGGTGGCGAACGGGCCGTCCATCACCGTAACGGATTCGCCCGGCTCGTATTCCACCGACGACCGGCGCACTTCGGCGGGCGACGCCGCCTTCTGCTCCGGCTCGGGGGCGAGCAGCGCGGCCACCTCGTCCAGGCTGAGCGGCGACGGGCGGCTGGACAGGCCGACGAAGCCGGTCACCCCGGGAGTGTTCCGCACCGCGGCCCAGGACTCGTCGGTCAGGTCCATCCGGACCAGGATGTAACCGGGCAGCACCTTCTCCGAGACCTGCTGCCGCTTGCCGCCCTTGATCTCGGTCACCTCGTGCACCGGGACCTCGATCTGGAAGATGTAGTCCTCCATGTTCAGCGACTGGGTGCGGCTTTCCAGGTTCGCCTTGACCCGGTTCTCGTACCCGGCGTAGGAGTGCACCACATACCAGTCACCTGGCTGCAGCCGCAGTTCCGCCTTGAACGTCGCGACCGGGTCGTCGTCCTCGACTGCGGCGTCCTCCGCCTCGCCCGCGGCCGCATCAGTCTCATCCGCGGCGTCGCCAGCCTCGCCCGCGGGCTCGTCAGCCTCATCCGCGGCGGCGGCCTCGTCTCCGGCGGCTGCGTCTGCCCCGGCCTCGGGCTCCGCCTCGGCTGGGCTGGCGGCCGCCTCGTCGGGCGCAGCCGTCTGGTCGGACGTGGCAGCCTCGCCGGTCAGGTCGTCGGCCTGATCACTGACGTGCACTTGGAACTCGGACACGATAGCTCTTTCTCTCCGCTCTTGGCTGGCGGCGCTTTCCCCCGGCTTACCCTGGCTCCGGCCCCGGCTGGCCACCGTCTCCAGGACCAGCTAGCGATGCCGTCCCCTGGCTCTGGCGCACCGGCCCCGCAGCCTCCCCGGGCGGCTCAGCCCAGGACCGCGGTCACCAGGTGGTAGAACCCGAGGTCCAGCAGCGACACGATCACCGCCATGACGACTACGAACGTCAGCGCCACGGTCGTGTAGGTGATCAGTTCATTGCGGGTCGGCCAGATCACCTTGCGCAGTTCGGCGACAACCTGGCGGACGAACAGCGCAGGAGTGGTCCGGCTGTCTTTAGCCGGCCCGCCGGGCTTGGCCCGGTCCTTGGTGACCTCGCCACGCGTCTGAGTCGCCATGTCCTCACCTGAACAACGCTGATTGGTGTACCAGCTGATACCACCAGCCCACGCCGGGGCGCGGGCCGCTTACGCAGGGCAGGAGGGACTCGAACCCCCAACCACCGGTTTTGGAGACCGGGACTCTGGCCAATTGAGCTACTGCCCTCTGCTTACTCCACCGTGCTACCAGTGCGCCGCCCGGCGGCACCTGACATTCCCTTGCGGGAGCGCAGCCGTCACCGGGTGGATCACCACCAGTTGATGAAGTCTACGTTGCCACGGGCCCGCCGTCGAACCATGCCGGGTAAGCGGTGAAATCTGCTCTCCGGATGGCCGGGCGGCACCAGGTAATCGCGGTGCGGTCACTATCGGTGAGGTGCGACCATGGGGGCATGACTTCAGCCCACCCACGCATCTCCGCCCGTGTTTCCGCCATCGCCGAGTCGGCCACCCTGGCCGTGGATTCGAAGGCGAAAGCGCTCAAGGCGGCGGGCCGGCCAGTCATCGGGTTCGGCGCGGGTGAGCCGGACTTCCTGACGCCCAGCTACATCGTCGAGGCCGCGCAGCGGGCCTGCGCCGAGCCGCGGTTCCACAAGTACACGCCCACCCCCGGGCTGCCCGAGCTGCGCGAGGCGGTCGCGGCCAAGACCGCCCGCGACTCCGGCTACCAGGTCAAAGCGAGCCAGGTGCTGATCACCAACGGCGGCAAGTTCGCGGTGTACCAGACGTTCGCCACGCTGCTCGACCCGGGCGACGAGGTGCTGCTGCCCACCCCGTACTGGACCACCTACCCGGAGGCCATCCAGCTGGCCGGCGGTGTCCCGGTGCCGGTGCTGGCCGACGAGCGGACAGGCTACCAGGTGTCCGTGGCCGACCTGGAGGCGGCCCGCACCGAGCGCACCAAGCTGCTGCTGTTCGTGTCCCCGTCCAACCCGACCGGCGCGGTCTACCCGCCGGACCAGGTGGCCGCGATCGGCCAGTGGGCGGCCGCGAATGGGCTGTGGGTGGTCACCGACGAGATCTACGAGCATCTGGTCTACGGCGGCGCCCAGTTCTCCTCCATTCCGGTGCAGGCGCCGGAGGTCGCGGACACCTGCGTGGTGCTGAACGGCGTGGCCAAGACGTACGCGATGACCGGGTGGCGGGTCGGCTGGATGATCGGGCCGGCCGACGTGATCAAGGCGGCCACGAACCTGCAGTCGCACGCCACCTCCAACGTGTCCAACGTGGCCCAGGCGGCGGCACTCGCGGCCGTTTCCGGCGACCTGTCCGCAGTGGCCGAGATGCGGGCCGCGTTCGACCGCCGCCGCCAGGCGATGACCAGCATGCTGAACGAGATCCCCGGCGTGGTCTGCCCGCTGCCGGAGGGGGCGTTCTACTGCTATCCCTCGGTCAAGGGGGTCCTCGGCAAGGAGCTGGCCGGCCAGCGCCCAGCCACGTCGGCGGAGCTGGCCGAGGTCATCCTGGACCACGCGGATGTGGCGGTGGTGCCGGGCGAGGCGTTCGGCACGCCGGGCTACTTCCGGCTGTCCTGCGCGCTGGGCGACGACGATCTGGCCGAGGGGATCAGCCGGATGGGCAAGCTGCTCAGCGAAGCGCATTGAGTGACCGGGTGCGCTGATGCCGCGGCCGGTCGCCACGCTGCCCAAGGCGCATCTGCACCTGCACTTCACCGGGGCGATGCGGCACGCCACCCTGGTCGACCTGGCGGCACAGCACGGAGTGCACCTGCCCGAAGCACTGACCCGGGCCTGGCCGCCCCGGCTGAGCGCGGCAGACGAGCGCGGCTGGTTCCGGTTCCAGCGGCTGTATGACATCGCGCGGTCGGTGCTGCGCACCCCGGAGGACGTGGCCCGGCTGCTTCGCGAGACCGCGGAGGACGAGCGGGCCGAGGGGTCGGGCTGGCTGGAGATCCAGATCGACCCCTCCGGCTACGGGCAGCGCTTCGGCGGCCTCACCCCGACCGTGGAACTGGCGCTGGACGCGGCGCACGCGGCGGCCACCGCGACCGGGGTGGGCATCGGCCTCATCATCGCGGCCAACCGGATCAAGCACCCGCTGGAGGCGCGGACGCTGGCCCGGCTGGCCGCGCAATACGCGGGCCGCGGAGTGATCGGGTTCGGGCTGAGCAACGACGAGCGGCGCGGCGCGGCGGCCGAGTTCGCGGCCGCGTTCCGCATCGCGGCCCGGTCCGGGCTGCTGCTCACCCCGCACGGCGGCGAGCTGTGCGGGCCGGGCAGCGTCCGGGCCTGCCTGGACAACCTGCACGCGGACCGGATCGGGCACGGGGTGACCGCGGCCGGCGATGCCGAGCTGACCAAGCGGCTGGCGGCCGGGAAGATCACCCTGGAGGTCTGCCCGGCGTCCAACGTCTCCCTCGGGGTGGCCCCGGACCCGGCCGCCGTGCCGCTCGCCGCCCTGCTCGGCGACGGGGTGCCGGTCGCGCTGGGCGCCGACGACCCGCTGCTGTTCGGGTCCCGGCTGGCCGCGCAGTACGAGATCGCCCGCCAGGCGCACGGCCTGCCCGACGACCAGCTGGCCGAGCTGGCCCGGATGTCGGTGCGCGGCTCGGTCGCCCCGCCGGCCACGGCCCGGCGGCTGCTGGCGGGCATCGACGCCTGGCTGGCCGGTCCCGGTTAGCTGAGCGTCTCTCCGGCGGACAGCGGGTGCTCCCGGGCCGCCGTCTTGGCCATGTCGGCCACGTGCGGCGCGCGGTGGGCCAGGATCACGATCCCGCCGATCATGATCACCAGGGCGGCCACCTCCAGCGTGATGTTCAGCGGGCCGCCGCTGATCGTCTCGTGCAGCAGCCCGACCGCGAGCGCGATCGAGACCAGCGGGTCGACCGAGGTGATCACCGAAAGCACCGGGCTGACCAGGATGCCGGCCTGGTAGGCACTCTGGTTGAGCAGGAAGCCGAGCGGGCCGACCACGACCGCGGCGTACAGCGGCCACTGGTAGGGCAGCTGGCTGAGGCCGCCGTGCCAGCCGCCGGACAGCAGCTTGAGCACGAACGCGGTCACCCCGTAGGAGATCCCGCAGGCCAGCGCCAGCATGATCGGCCGCAGCGTGCGGTGCCCGCTGGCCGCGACCAGCAGGCAGATGGCCAGCGCCGCCCCGTACGCGATGGCCAGCGGGATCGCGTCCACCGGGGGCACCGTGGCCACGCCGCCGTGCGGCCGGGCCACGGCCAGGAACAGGGCCAGCCCGCCGGCGCAGCACAGCACACCGAGCAGGATTTCCCAGTCCGGCCACGTGTGCCGGAACCAGGACCCGATCAGTGCCGCGAAGATCAGATCGCAGACCAGGATCGGCTGGACCAGGGCCAGCGCACCGTAGTGCAGGGCGACGATCTGCAGGATGACCCCGGTGATGTTGAGCACGATCGCGATCAGCCACAGCGGGCGGCGCAGCAGGTCGATGATCAGCCGCACCGACAGCGGGTTGTGCTGGGTGGCGACCTGCTTGGTGCTGCGCTGCTCGAGCACCGCGGCCGTGCCGTCGTTGATCGCGTTGAGGAGGGCCGCGACGACGGCCTTGACCGGGAATCCCACAGGCCGGCCCTTCCCGGTCCGGGATCAGGTAAAACGTTGGCCGGGTGCGGGCCGCGGGCGATCCGGGTGGTTCAGGGCACAGTGTCATGCCGCAGTGTCATGCCGCAGTGTCATGCCGCAGCGTCATCGCGCGGGGGACCGCCAGGACGGCAGGATCTCGTCGATGAGCGCCTCGGTCTCCGGCGCCAGCTGGGGCAGCACCTCGTCCAGCGCGGTCCGCGCGCACAACTCGTCCACCACGGCCCGGAGCAGGTCCGGCTGGCCGGCCGCCTGCGCGGCGCGGAGCAGGTCCCGCCAGAGCAGCTCATCGTCGAACGCCAGGCGCAGCCCAGCCCGGGCCGCGCCCATCGCGCCGTCGGTGTCGCCGCCGGCCAGCCGGACCGCGGCCAGCCGGTGCGCCGCGTCGGCGACCTGGGCAGTGGCCTCGTACTCCACGTCGCTGGTGGCCAGCCAGGCGTACCGGACCGGCGGGCGGCCGTCGAGCAGCTGCCCGCGCACCAGGCCGAGGGCCTGGGCCAGGTAGCCGTCCTCGGCCGCGCTGCCCGGCGGGGCCAGCCCGGCGCGGCCGGCCAGCGCCTGGAACACGTGCCAGTCCACCCGGACCCCGGAACCGAGCCGGAGCCGGCCGGCCGCATCCTCGGCCAGGTGCGGGCGGCCGATGCCGTCCGTGCCCAGCCAGTCCCGGGCCGCCGCCAGGGCCGCGTCGAGCGCCTGGCTGTCGGTGCCGCGGGGCCAGATCGCGGCCTCGACCGCGTTGCGGTGCACCCCGCCGGGATGCAGGGCCAGGAACACGACCACCTCGGTGACCAGGCCGACCAGGTCCGGTTCGAGCACGCCGGGGGCCTGGACCGAGATCGGGCCCAGGATGCCGATGTCCACCAGCATGTCGTGGTCCGGGTCGAGCTGCTCGGGGGGCGCCGCGTCCGGGGCGGGCGGGGCCAGCGGGGCGCCGTCCAGCTGGCCCGCCACGTCGAATAGGTCCATGACCGCCTCGTATTGTCGTTCGGGCAGCAGCTGGGCCTGCACGTCGAGGCCGAGCAGGCCGGCCAGCAGCCGCCCATCGCCGGTGACTTCCCAGGTCCAGGAGCTGCCCGGGACCTCGCCGGCCACCACGTAGCCGGCCGCGGACTCGTGCCGGGCCGCGGCCAGTGCGAGCAGCCGGCTGCGCTGGCCCACCGTCGGCGGGATCGCGCTGATCAGGTAGTGCGGCGGCCAGGTGGCCGGGTCGTCGGCGGGCGGCCCGCCCCGCCTGGTGCCCGCGGCCTCGGCCATCGCCCCGGCGGCCGCCGCGGCCCGGGCCTCCATCGCGGGCAGCGCCTCGTCCAGTGAGTCCACCGCCACCACCCGGTCCGGCGCGATGTCGGCCAGGTCCGGGCCGAAACCAACCAGGGTCAGCCGCATCTCGTCCGACCAGCGGTTGGTGGCCAGCTCCAGGGCCATCGCGGACAGCACCGCGGTGACCATGGCCGCCGGGCCGGTGACCGAGATCAGCCCCTGCGCGGCGGCCAGGTCGACCAGCACCTGCCCGGTGCCGTCGGTGCCGATGGTGACCAGCCCGGGGAACAGTTGTGGCCCGGCCAGGGTCTCCGGCAGCTCGATCAGCGGCAGCGCGGCGGCCGGCAGCCGCCACACCTGGCCGTCGCCCACCGCCGTCCACGGGGCCGGCGCGTCCAGGTCGGCAGGGGCGATCCAGAGGTCCAGGTTCTCCCGGCTCAGATGGGCCGCGAACACGGTGGGCGGGGTCCGCCAGGCCTGGGCCAGCGTGTGCGAGAGGTGGTGCAGCCCGGTGTCCAGCAACTGGCTGGACGGCTCGTCTGCCCCGGCTCGCATGGCTGCCTCGGCCAGGGCCGGCTCCGGTCCCGGCCCGAGAACCTTTCTCCCGAACGCCCGCTGCCACAGTTGCTCGCGACGCCGCCGCCCAAGGGCGGCCAGGACTGCGCTGGACAGCAGGGCCGCCGCGGCCAGCTCGTGTGGGTACCACGGCACGGCGCTCGCCGGGCGGGTGCTGCTGGTGGCGGGATGGCCGGCCGGGAAGACGGCCCGGCCGTTCGGGGCGGCGGGGCTGGCCGCGGGCGGGCCGCCCGCCCGGTGCCGCGCCCCACCGGGCCGGGCCGTCGTGTCCGCCGCTG
>DATCUG010000091.1:0-17527 GCA_036567525.1 Streptosporangiaceae bacterium
ATCGTGTTGGCGAAACGCAGCGCCAGGATGTTCTGGACGGTTTCCTTGCCCAGGTAGTGGTCGATGCGGAACACCGAGTGCGGCGGGAACACTTCGCTCAGCGTCTCGTTCAGCGCCCGGGCACTGGCCAGGTCGTGGCCGAACGGCTTCTCGATCACCACCCGGCGCCAGGGCACCGGGTGGCCCGGCGACGGGGCCGGCGGGTCGGCCAGCCCGGACCGCTTGAGCTGCTTGACCACCAGCGGGAAGAACTTGGGCGGCACGGACAGGTAGAACGCGTAGTTGCCGCCGGTGCCGCGTTCCCGGTCCAGGGCGGCGACGCATTCGGCCAGCTTGTCGAACGCGGCGTCGTCGGTGAACTCGCCCGGCACGAAGCGGACACCCTCGGAGAGCTGGTCCCACACCGTGTCCCGGAACGGGGTGCGGGCGTGCTCCTTGACCGCGTCGTGGGTCACCTGGGCGAAGTCCTCGTCCTCCCAGTCCCGCCGGGCGAAGCCGACCAGCGAGAAGCCCGGCGGCAGCAGGCCGCGGTTGGCCAGGTCGTAGATGGCCGGCATCAGCTTCTTGCGGGCCAGGTCACCAGTCACCCCGAAGATGACCAGGACACACGGGCCAGCCACCCGCGGGATGCGCCGGTCCCGCGGGTCGCGCAGCGGGTTGGCTACCGGCCCGGTGATAACCGGGGCCAGCGAGCTCGGCTCCCCAGGATCTTGCTGCGCCGCGCCTTCCTGCCCCCGTTCAGCGGGCGGCGCGGCGGCGGCCTCGGTGTCGGCACTGGTCATGGCTTCTTCACTGCCCCCATGTTGGCCTCGATGGTGCCGAGGAACTCCTTCCAGGACGCGGCGAACTTCTCCACGCCCTCGTCCTCGAGCACCTTGACGACGTCGTCGTAGCTGATGCCGAGCCCGGCCAGGTCGGTGAACACCTGCCGTGCCGCCTCGTAGGTACCGCGCACGGTGTCGCCACGCAGCTTGGCGTGGTCGGCGGTGGCCCGGATGGTGGCCTCCGGCATCGTGTTCACCGTGTCCGGCGCGACCAGTTCGGTCACGTACATGGTGTCCTCGTAGGCCGGGTCCTTGGTGCTGGTGGAGGCCCACAGCGGGCGCTGCACCTTAGCCCCGGCGGCCAGCAGCGCCTGCCACCGTGGCGTGGCGATCCGCTGCTCGTACAGTTCGTAAGCCAGCCGGGCGTTGGCGATCGCGGCCTTGCCGCGCAGCGCGGCCGCCTCCGGCGTGCCGATCTTGTCCAGCCTGCGGTCGACTTCGGTGTCCACCCGGCTGACGAAGAAGGACGCCACCGAGGCGAGCCGGGAGATGTCCCGGCCTGCCTCCACCGCCTGTTCCAGGCCGGCCATGAAGGCGTCGATGACCTGGCCGTACCGCTCCAGGGAGAAGATCAGCGTGACGTTCACGCTGATCCCTTCGGCCAGGCACGCGGTGATGGCGGGCAGGCCCTCCAGGGTGGCCGGGATCTTGATGAACAGGTTGGGCCGGTCCACCATCCACCACAGCGCGCGGGCCTCGGCGATGGTCTTGGCCGTGTCCTTGGCCAGCCGCGGATCCACCTCCAGCGACACCCGGCCATCCAGCCCCTCGGTGGCGTCGTACACCGGGCGCAGCACATCACAGCCCCAGCGGATGTCGTAGGCGGCGATCAGCCGGGCCGCTTCCTCCAGTTTCACCTCGCGGATGGCCAGGTCGGCCAGTTGCTCGTCGTAAGCGTCACCCTGGCCCACCGCGTGCGCGAAGATCGTCGGGTTCGAGGTGACCCCGCGGACCTCCCAGTTCTCCACCAGGTCGGCGAGGTTGCCGGTGCGCAGCCGGTCCCGGCTGATGTCATCGAGCCAGATGGACACGCCCTCCGCGGTCAGTTGGCTGAGGATGGCTTGGTTGTGTTGCTGGGCGCTCATGACTTCTCGCTCCTTGCCCTCACGCTGTCAGGCCAGCCGGCCCAGGCTGACCCGGGCCGCCGCGGCCACGCGCTCCGCGGTGAACCCGAACTCCTGGTAAAGCTTCTGATAGGAGGCAGATGCCCCGAAATGCTCCAGGCTCACGCATTCGCCGGCATCTCCGGTGAACGAGTGCCAGGGCTGGGCCACGCCCGCCTCGACACTGACCCGGGCCCGGACCCGCGGTGGCAGCACCTCCTCCTGATAGGAAGCATCCTGGCTGGTGAACCATTCCACGCACGGCATGGAAACAACACGGGTCGAGATGCCCTCGTCCTGCAGGATGTCCCGGGCGGCCAGCGCGACCTGCACCTCGCTGCCGGTGCCGATGATGATCACGGCCGGGTCGCCGCCCGTTCCCTCGGCCAGCACGTAGCCACCGCGGGCGGTGCCCTCGGCGCTGGTCAGGCCCAGCCCGTTGCCCTCCGACCGGTCCAGCACCGGCATCGCCTGCCGGCTCAGGCACAGCCCGGCGGGCCGGTCGGTGTGCTCCAGGATGGTCCGCCAGGCCACGCTGGTCTCGTTGGCGTCGCCGGGCCGGACCACGTCAAGCCCCGGGATGGCGCGCAGTGCGGCCAGGTGCTCCACCGGCTGGTGGGTCGGGCCGTCCTCGCCCAGCCCGATCGAGTCGTGCGTCCACACGTAGGTGACCGGCAGGCCCATCAGCGCGGCCAGCCGCACCGACGGCCGCATGTAGTCGCTGAACACCAGGAACGTGCCACCGTAGGGCCGGGTCAGCCCGTGCAGCGCGATGCCGTTCAGGATGCCCCCCATGGCGTGCTCGCGGATGCCGAAGTGCAGCGTGCGGCCGTACCAGGTGCCGGGGAACATGGTGGTCTGGCGGTCCGGCGGGAGAAACGACGGCTCGCCCTTCATCGTGGTGTTGTTGCTGCCAGCCAGGTCGGCTGAGCCGCCCCACAGCTCCGGCAGCACCGGGGCCAGGGCGTTCAGCACCTGTCCCGATGCGGCGCGGGTGGCCATGCCCTTGGCGTCGGGCGGGAAGCTGGGCAGCGCGCTGGCCCAGCCGTCCGGCAGCTGGCGCGCGGCCAGCCGGTCGAGCAGCGCGGCCCGGTCCGGGCTGGCCGCGGCCCAGGCCGCGAACGCCGCGTCCCACTCGGCGTGCACCCGCTTGCCCCGGTCGGCCACCTGGCGGGCATGCGTCACGGCCTCCTGCTCGGCCGGGAACGCCACCTCCGGGTCGAAGCCGAGGACCCGCTTGGTCCTGGCTACCTCGTCCGCGCCGAGCGCGGCGCCGTGCGCCTCGCCGGTGTTCTGCGCGTCCGGGGCGGGCCAGGCGATGATGGTCCGCAGCACGATCAGCGACGGCCGGCCGGTCTCCGCCTGGGCGTTCCGGTAGGCCTGGTAGAGCGCCTGCGGGTCCTCCCGGTAGCCGTCCGGGTGCCGCCAGTCCACCCGCTGCACGTGCCAGCCGTACGCCTCGTACCGGGCGGCCACATCCTCCGACTTGGCGATCTTGGTGTCGTCCTCGATCGAGATGTGGTTGTCGTCGTACAGCACGGTGAGGTTGCCCAGCTCCTGGACCCCGGCCAGCGCGGAGGCCTCGTGGCTGATCCCTTCCTCGACGTCCCCGTCCGAGCAGAACGCGTAGATGTGCTGGTCGAATGGGCTGGCCCCGGGGGCCGCGTCCGGGTCGAGCAGGCCGCGCTCGCGGCGCGCGGCCATGGCCATGCCGACCGCGTTGGCCAGGCCCTGGCCGAGCGGCCCGGTGGTGGTCTCCACCCCCGGGGTGAGGCCGTGCTCGGGGTGGCCGGGGGTGATGCTGTCCCAGCTGCGGTACCGCTTCAGATCGTCCAGGGTCAGCCCATACCCGGACAGATAGAGCTGGATGTACAGGGTCAGGCTGGAATGCCCGCAGGACAGCACGAACCGGTCCCGGCCGCGCCAGTCCGGGTCGGCCGGATCGTGCCGGAGAATGTGCTGGTAGAGGACGTAAGCGGCCGGGGCCAGACTCATCGCGGTGCCCGGATGGCCATTGCCGGCCTGCTGCACCGCGTCCATGGCCAGAACCCGGATCAGATCGGTGGCCCGCTGGTCGGCCGCCGTCCAGTCCAAGGTGCTTGTCGTAGGGCTGCTCACGGTGAGATCAGGGCTCCTCTCTGGCCCGCGCCGCCCGGCTGGCAAGGCGCGGGAACTAGATCACGTGCATGACCCTATCCTCAGTTTCGCCTGCCCCCTGGGCTACCCCCGAAGCGGGGCAACAGCGGGTGGATTACGGTCTCACCGGTACGCTCCCAGGCATGGCGACCAACCCCGGCTTCGATCCACGCGCCGTGATCGAGGGCCGGCCGGCTGGCCGGCCGCGGACCGGGGTCGTCCTCGGCATCCTGGCCGCCATCCTGTGCGCCATCGTGGTGCTCGGCGCGGACGCCCTGCAGAGCGTGAATTCGGCCGGGCACAGCGTGGCGCCCTTCCTCATCGCACTCCCGCTGGCCCTGCTGCCGGTGCCGCTGCTGGTCGGCTGCGTGCTGCTGGTGGACCGGCTGGAACCCGAGCCGCGGATCAACCTGGTGCTCGCGTTCGCCTGGGGGGCCGGGGTGGCCGCGCTGCTGGCCGCCGTGATCAACACGGCCGGGCTGGTCTTCATCACCCAGCCCGCGCTGGGCAACACCACCGGGCAGTACGTGTCGGCCACGTTCGGCGCCCCGGTGGTGGAGGAGTCGCTGAAGGGCCTGATCCTGATCATCCTGCTCTGGCGGCGGCGGCAGGAGCTGGACGGCCCGACCGACGGGATCATCTACGCGGCCATGGTCGGGCTGGGCTTCGCCATGATGGAGAACATCGGCTACTACATCGGCGCGCTGGTCCGGCCCCAGGTCGGCGGGGCCGAGCTGCTCGGCGTCACGTTCGTGCTGCGCGGCGTGCTGTCCCCGCTGGCCCACCCCATCTTTACCTCGATGACCGGGCTCGGCGTGGCGTACGCGGCCACCCACCGGCACGGGCGCTGGGCGGTGCCGCTCGGGCTGGCCACCGCCATGCTGCTGCACGGGCTGTGGAACGGGCTGAGCGCGCACGGCATCGCCGGGCTCGCCCTGGCCTACGCCATCCTGGCCTGCGTGCTGGGCGTGCTGGTCGGGGTGATCGTCGCGGACCGGCGCCGGATCGTCCGGCTGATCTGGCGGTTCCTGCCCGCCTACGAGGCCACCGGCCTGGTCACCGAGGCGGACCTGCGGATGCTGAGCACGCTGCGGGAGCGGTACGCGGCCCGGCGCTGGGCCCGGGCGGCCGGCGGCCGGGCGGCCGGGCGGGCCATGGAGGACTACCAGCTGGCCGCGACCGAGCTGGCCCTGGTGCACCTGCGCATGCAGCGCCGCATCATCAGCCCGGAGCACTTCGACGAGCGCCGCCGCGACCTGCTCCGGCTGATGGCCATGGCCCGCAGCGCGTTCTTCCACCGGCAGCCGGAACCGCCGCAGCCACCCTGGGCGGCCCAGGCGTCGTCAGGATTCGGCCGGCACCGGCTCAGCTAGCGGCGGTCCGGTCAGGCCGGGCGCCTCCGGCACCGGGCCACGGTCCCGGGTGGCGAACATCAGCAGCAGGGCGGCGATCCAGATCAGCATCGACCCGGTCACGTGCACCCAGACCAGGCCGGCCGGCAGGCCGCTGAAGTACTGGCTGTACCCGATAACCCCCTGCAGGCCGATCAGGCCGAGCAGCACCCAGCCGAGCCGCCGGGCCCGGGCCGGCGCCCCGGTGAACTGCAGGCAGATGGCCAGCGCGGCGGCCAGCGTGCCGAGCATCCAGCCGATGTCGGCGTGCAGCTGGGTGACACCTTCCAGCGGCAGGTGATACCGCGGCACGTAGGCCGGGGCGTGGCCGGAGCGCGGCACGAACGTGGACCCGGCCAGCGGCCCGGTGCCGGTCACCACGGTGCCCGCGGCCAGCATCAGCGCGCTGGCGCCGACCGTGGCCAGCGCGAACAGCCGCACCTCACGGCGGACCAGCCGGGTCGGCTTGCCGTCGCCCTCGGCACACCGCACGTACAGCGTCACGGCCAGCGCCAGGATCGTGCTGGACAGCAGGAAGTGCAGCGACACCGTGGCCGGGCTGAGGTCGGTGAGCACCACGATGCCACCCAGCACGGCCTGGGCCAGCACGCCGAGCGGCTGGGCCGCGGCCAGCCAGACAATGGTGCGCCGGATGGACCCGCCCGGGCGGTACCGCCACGCGGTGATCAGTACCAGCACGGCCACCACCATCAGCACGCCGGTCAGCATCCGGTTGGTGAACTCGATCCAGGTGTGCAACAGCGGCTGGCCGGAGTTGCGCGACGCCACCAGGCTGCTGGTGGTGCAGGCCGGCCAGTCCGGGCAGCCCAGCCCGGACGCGCTGAGCCGCACCGCGGCACCGGTCATGATGAGCCCGGCGTTGGCCCACACGCCGGCCAGGGCAACCCGGCGCATGGTAGTCACCGTGGGATACAGCACCGGAGCCATCAGGCTGCGGGCAGATCGGGTCAGGTCGGCTGGCACGGACCTATCGTAGACTCCGGGCCTCACGTCCGGGCCGCCCCGGCGCTGGCCACCACCACGCAGCCGACCGCGGCCCACTCGTACCAGCGCAGCCCCTGGCCGAGCAGGACCAGCCCGACCAGCGCGGCGACGGCCGGCTCCAGGCTCATCCAGATGCCGAACACCTTGGCCGGGGTGCGGCGCAGCGCCTCCAGCTCCAGCGAGTACGGGATGACCGAGGAGAGCAGGCCGATACCCAGCCCGGCGCCGAGCACCGCGGGCCGCAGCAGCGCCCGGCCACCGGCCAGCACCCCGGCCGGCGTGACGGCCAGCGCGGCCACGCACATCGCGATGGTCAGCCCCGAGGTGCCCGGGAAGCGCCGCCCGGTGGCCGCGCTGAGCAGGATGTAGGCCGCCCAGCAGGCCGCGGCCAGCACGGCGAAGGCCAGCCCGGCCGGGTTCAGGTGGCTGCCCGGGGCCCGGGTCAGCAGCGCCACGCCGGCCCCGGCCAGCAGCACCCAGGCCGCGTCCAGCCAGCGCCGGGAGGTGGCCACCGCCACCCCGAGCGGGCCGAGGAACTCCACCGTCACCGCGATGCCCAGCGGGATCCGGGCGAACGCCTGGTAGATGGAGTAGTTCATCACCGCCAGGATGAACCCGAACATGACCACGACGGCGGCGTCGGCCCAGGCCCGGCGGGCCACGATCGCGCGGACCTCACGGCCCAGCCCCCGGGCGCCGGCCACGGCCAGCACCAGGGCGGCCGTCCACAGCCGCAGGCCGGTCACCGCGGCCGGCGGCACCTGGCTGAACAGCC
This sequence comes from Streptosporangiaceae bacterium, assembly GCA_036567525.1. GTDB lineage: Bacteria > Actinomycetota > Actinomycetes > Streptosporangiales > Streptosporangiaceae > RYN-230. The sequence continues at coordinate 7,235 of DATCUG010000091.1, forward strand.
GGTCGGCCAGGCCCGCGCCGACCTGGACCGAGACGATGCCGGTCAGCACGAGGGCCGGCGGCGGCACCGCCCCGAGCGGTGTTTTCCGCCGCCCGGTGCCGGGCGGACCAGCGGCCGGCTGGACGGCTACTCCCAGCGGAACACCCGGCTGGTCACGCCGATCCCGGCCACCGCCCAGACCAGCAGCACGATCAGGTCCTTGACCGGCAGGGCGGCGCCGTACTGCAGCAGCTGGTGCAGTCCGTCGGACAGCGCGCCGGTGGGCAGCAGCAGCAGCACCGGCCGGGCGCCGGCCGGGAACTTGTCCAGCGAGAACACCACCCCGCCCACCCCGAGCAGGACCAGGTAGATCAGGTTGGCCGCGGCCAGCGTGGCCTCCGGGCGGAGCGTGCCGGCCAGCAGCAGGGCCAGCCCGCTGAACGCGGCCGTGCCGGCCAGCAGGAGCAGCGGCACCCAGATCGCGGCGGCTGGCCGGGCATCCGGCGACCAGCCGAGCAGCAGGCCGACCACCAGGATCACCGCCGTCTGGCCGATTTCGACCACCATCACCATGCTGGTCTTGGCCGCGATCAGGCCGCCGCGCCGCAACGGCGTCGCACCGAGGCGCTTGAGCACGCCGTACTGGCGTTCAAATCCGGTGGCGATGGCCTGGCTGGTGAACGCCGTGGACATGATCCCCAGGGCGATGATGCCGGGGACCAGGAAGTTGACCCGGGTGCCGCTGATCAGGTGCTCCAGGCTGAAGCCGACCAGCAGCACCACCGGGATGATGAGCGTGAGCAGCAGCTGCTCGCCGTTGCGGAGCAGCGCGCGCAGCTCCAGCCAGGCCTGCGCGGCCACCATCCGGGGCACCCGGCCCGATCCGGGCGCCGGGGCCGGCCACGCGGTCTGCGCGGGAGCCTGCACGTGCCCGGTCACGAGCGCAGCTCCCGTCCGGTCAGTTCGAGGAACACGTCCTCGAGGGTACGGCTCTCGATCCGCAGGTCCTGGGCCAGCACGCCGCGTTCCGCGCACCACGCGGTGACCGCGGCCAGCAGTTGTGGGTCCACCTGGTCCGGCACCTCGACGATGTAGTGCCCGGCCGGCGACTCCTTGGCCGCGCTGCCGTGTGGCAGCGCCGAGATCAGCCCGTCGGTGTCCAGGCCCGGTTCGGCCCGGAAGCGGAGCTGGCCGGCCGTGCCGGTCAGCTCGGCCGGGCTGCCCTCGGCGACCAGCTGGCCGTGGTCCACCACGCAGACGTGGTCGGCCAGCCGCTGCGCCTCATCCATGTAGTGCGTGGTCAGGATCACCGCCGCGCCGGATGCGCGCAGGCCGCGGATCAGGTCCCAGGTGGCGTGCCGGGCCTGCGGGTCCATGCCCGCGGTGGGCTCGTCCAGGAACAGCAGCTCGGGCCGCCCGATCAGCGCCGCGGCCAGGGACAGCCGCTGCTGCTGGCCGCCGGACAGGCGGCGGAACGGGGTGCGCAGGCTGCCCGTCAGGCCGAGCCGGTCCAGCAGCAGCGCGGGCTCGATCGGCGCCGCGTAGAACGCGGCCAGCGTGCGCAGGTACTCGCCGGGCCGCGCGGCCGGGGGGATGCCACCGGACTGCAGCATGACCCCGATCCGGGGGCGGAGCTGCCGCGCGTCCCGGGCCGGGTCGAGGCCGAGCACCCGCACGGTGCCGTCGTCCGGCCGCCGGTATCCCTCGCAGATCTCGATGGTGGTGGTCTTCCCGGCGCCGTTCGGGCCCAGGATGGCGGTCACCGCGGCCCGGTGAGCCAGCAGCGAGAGCCCGTTCACCGCCATGGTCCGGCCGTAGCCCTTGACCAGTTGGTGGATCTCGACCGCGGGTCCGCTGCTCACGCAGGCGAGTCTAGAGGCTCGGCGGGCGCCCGATTTGCGCTCCCGTCCGCCCGCTGCCGCGCCGCGGCCAGCAGGCCGCGGAACAGCCGGGGGTCGGTGCCCTGCTCCGGGTGCCACTGCACCGCGATGAGAGGTTCATCACGGTCGGCCGGTTCAACGGCCTCGATGGTGCCGTCCGCGGCCCACGCCGTGGCCACCAGCCCGTCGCCCAGCTCGCCGATGGCCTGGTGGTGCGCGGTCGGCACGTCGAGCCACAGCTCACCGCCGTCGTCCGGCGGGCCGAGCAGGCTGGCCAGCCGGCTGCCCGGCGCGACCCGCACCGGGTGGCTGCCGAACGTGCCCGGCCCGGCCCGGTGCCCGCCCTCGGGCAGGTGCTGGCGCAGCGTGCCGCCGCGCGCGGTGTTGATGATCTGCAGGCCGCGGCAGATGCCCAGCACCGGCACCCGGGCGGCCAGCGCGGCGGCCAGCAGGTCCAGCTCGGCCCGGTCCCGGCCCGGATGTACCCGGGTGGTCTCCGGGTGCGGTGCCGCGCCGTAACCGGCCGGGTCGAGGTCGCCGCCGCCGGACAGGATCAGCGCGTCCAGCCGGCCCACCGCGGCGCTCATCCCGGGCAGCGGCGGCAGCAGCACCGGCACCCCGCCCGCCGCGGCCACCTGCTCGGCGTAGCTGAGCGGCAGCAGCGCGCACGGCATCCGCCACGGCCCCCAGCGTGCCTCTTCGCCGTAGCTGCTGATCCCGACGAGGGTCACAGCGGGGTCACATACGCGCCGGAGATCCCGCCGTCCACCAGGAACTGGGCCGCGGTGATGAACGACGCGTCGTCGCTGGCCAGGAACGCGATCGCGGCGGCGATCTCGGCCGGCTCGGCGAACCGGCCCATCGGTACGTGCACCAGCCGCCGCGCTGCGCGCTCCGGGTCCTTGGCGAACAGCTCCTGCAGCAGCGGAGTGTTCACCGGGCCCGGGCACAGCGCGTTCACCCGGATGCCTTCCCGGGCGAACTGCACGCCCAGCTCCCGGCTCATGGCCAGCACGCCGCCCTTGGACGCGGTGTAGGAGATCTGTGAGGTGGCCGCGCCCATCACCGCGACGAACGAGGCGATGTTGATGATCGACCCGCCGCCCTGGCCCGCCGCGTACTGCCGCTGCATGTGCGGGATCACGTACTTGCAGCACAGGTACACCGACGTCAGGTTCACCTCCTGCACCCGCCGCCACGCGTCCATCCCGGTGGTCAGGATGGAGTCGTCGTCCGGCGGTGAGATGCCGGCGTTGTTGACCGCGATGTGCACCCCACCGCACTCGTCCGCCACCTGCTGGTACAGGTCGCGGACCGCGTCCTCGCCGGTCACGTCGACCTGGATGAACACGCCGCCGACCTCGTCCGCGGCCGGCTTGCCGGTGCCCGCGTCGATGTCGGCGACCACCACGGTGGCGCCCTCGGCGGCCAGCCGCCGGGCGCTGGCCAGCCCGATGCCGCTGCCCGCGCCGGTGATCACGGCGACCCGGCCGGCCAGCCGCTGCGGGTGTGTGCTCACTCGGGCTCCTCATCGTCGGTGGCGATAAAGACGTTCTTGACCTCGGTGAAGCTGTCCAGCGCGTCCGGCCCCAGCTCGCGACCCAGGCCGGACTGCTTGAACCCGCCGAACGGCGTCCAGTACCGCACCGAGCTGTGCGAGTTGACCGACAAGTTGCCGGTCTCCACCCCGCGGGCCACCCGCAGCGCCCGGCCCACGTTCCGGGTCCAGATCGAGCCGGACAGGCCGTACGGGGTGTCGTTGGCGATCCGGATCGCGTCCGCCTCGGTGCCGAACGGCACCACGGTGACCACCGGCCCGAACACTTCCTCGGTGAACGCCGGGTCGGCCGGGCTCACCGGGGCCAGCACGGTGGGCGGGAACCAGTAGCCGGGCCCGTCCGGCGCGCTGCCGCGGAACGCGACCGGGGCGCCGTCCGGCACGTACGACGCGACCCTGCTCCGGTGCTCGGCCGAGATCAGCGGGCCCATCTCGGTGCCCGGGTCGGCCGGATCGCCCACGACGACGTTTTTCACCGCGCCTTCGAGCAGCTCCATGAACCGGTCGAACGCGCTGGCCTGGACCAGGATCCGGGACCGGGCGCAGCAGTCCTGGCCCGCGTTGTCGAACACCGCGTACGGTGCGGTGGCCGCGGCTTTCTCCAGGTCGGCGTCGGCGAACACGATGTTGGCGCTCTTGCCGCCCAGCTCCAGGGTGACCCGCTTGACCTGGCGGGCGCAGTCGGCCATCAGCCGGCTGCCCACCTCGGTCGACCCGGTGAAGACGATCTTGCGGACGGCCGGGTGCCCGACCAGCCGCTGGCCGACCACCGAGCCCTTGCCCGGCAGCACCTGGAACACGCCCTCGGGCAGCCCGGCTTCCCGGGCCAGCTCGCCGATCCGGATCGCGGTCAGCGGGGTGCGCTCGGCCGGCTTGGCGAGCACCGGGTTGCCCGCGGCCAGCGCCGGGCCCAGGCCCCAGCCCAGGATCGGCATCGGGAAGTTCCACGGCACGATCAGCCCGACGATGCCGACCGGCTCCTTGAACGTCACGTTCAGCCCGCCGGGCACCGGGATCTGCTGGCCGAGCAGCCGCTCCGGGGCGGCCGAGTAGTACCGCAGCACGTCCCGGACGTTGCCCGCCTCCCAGCGGGCCTGCCCGATCGGGTGCCCGGAGCCCTTGACCTCCAGCTCAGCGAGCTCCTCGAGATGCGCGTCCACCACGTCGGCGAACCGGCGCAGCAGCGCGGCCCGGTCACCGGGGGCGACCGCCCGCCAGGCCGGCTGGGCCGCCACGGCCCGGCTGACCGCCTCGTCGGCCTGTTCGGCGGAACAGCCCGGCACCTCGGCGACGGCTGTTTCGGTGGCCGGGTTCAGCACCGTGAATGTGGACATGCTGCTAGCTACTCCCTACTCGCCGTGCTCACATCCGCTCGAAGCTACGCTTCAGCTCCCAGTCGGTGACCGCGGCATCGAACGCCTCGATCTCGACCCGCGCGGCGTTCGCATAATGCTCGACGACTTCGTTGCCGAACGCCTCCCGGGCCAGCTCGGACTTGCGCCACAACTCGAGTGCGTCGCGCAACGTCGTCGGCACCCGGCCGCCCGGCTCGGTATACGCGTTGCCGGTGCAGGCGGGCTCGAGCGGCAGTTCGTGGTCCACGCCGTACAGCCCGGCCGCGATCATCCCGGCCACGGCCAGGTACGGGTTGACGTCGCCGCCCGGGACCCGGTTCTCCACCCGGAGCGACGGGCCGTGCCCGACCAGGCGCAGCGCGCAGGTGCGGTTGTCCACCCCCCAGCGGATCGCGGTGGGCGCGAAGCTGCCCGGCACGTACCGCTTGTAGGAGTTGATGTTCGGCGCGTAGGCCAGCGACAGCTCGGCCAGCGCGGCCAGCTGCCCGGCGATGAAATGCTCGCCGAACGGGGACAGGCCGTGCGGCCCGTCGCCGGCCATGACCGGGTTGCCGTCGGCCGCGCGGACCGACAGGTGGATGTGGCACGAGTTGCCCTCGCGGGCGTTCGGCTTGGCCATGAACGTGATGCTCATGCCGTCCTGGTCCGCGATCTCCTTCGAGCCCGTCTTGTAGATGGAGTGGTTGTCGCACGTGGTCACGGCCTCGGCGTAGCGGAACGCGATCTCCTGCTGGCCCAAGTTGCACTCGCCCTTGGCCGATTCCACCTGCAGCCCGGCCCCGGCCATGCCGGTGCGCAGCCGGCGCAGCAGCGGCTCGATCCGGGCCGTGCCCAGGATCGAGTAATCCACGTTGTAACTGTTGGCCGGGGTCAGCTCGCGGTAGCTGGCCGCCTGCGCCTGGGCGTAGCTGTCGGTGTACACGATGAACTCGAGTTCGGTGCCGGCCAGCGCGGTCAGCCCGCGCTCGGCCAGCCGGGCCGTCTGCGCCTTGAGGATCTGCCGTGGCGAGGCCACCACCGGGGCGCCGTCGTGCCAGGTCAGGTCGGCCAGCACCAGGGCGGTGCCCTCGTGCCAGGGCACCCGGCGCAGCGTGGACATGTCCGGCACCAGGACGAAGTCGCCGTAGCCGCTCTCCCACGAGGACATCGCGTACCCGTCCACGGTGTTCATCTCCACGTCCACCGCGAGCAGGTAGTTGCACCCCTCGATGAAGTGCCCGGCCACGTCGTCCAGGAAGTACCCGGCGTCGAGCCGCTTGCCGGCCAGCCGCCCCTGCATGTCGGTGAACGCGACCACCACCGTGTCGATGTTGCCCTCACTCGCTTCCACGCGGAGCCGCTCCAGGGTGAGCATCCCGCGCCGGCGGCTGTGCGGGGTCGCTCCGCGCTGCTTGTACATGAGCCTCCAGTCCCGTGCCGCTCAGCCGGCCAGCTCTTCCTCGATCGCGGCCAGCTCCTCCGGCGTGCCCTGGACCCGGGGCCCGGTGAACCAGTTGCGCGCCGACACCAGCCAGTAGATGCCCGCGAATCCGATCACCACAACAACCGCGAACACCGCGTAGTTGAACGTGGTCCAGGTGATCGGGCCGACCTGCGGCAGCATGAACAGGATCGTGATGATGGCCACCCAGGTGACCGCGATGATGCCGACCGCCTTGCTCCACCGGCCCAGGTGCCACGGGCCGCGCTGGAAGTTGTCGCCCTGGCGCAGCCGCAGGAACGTCGGGATCACGTACGCGATGTACAGGCCGATGACCGCGATCGAGGTGACCGCCGCGTACGCGGTGCTGTTCCACAGGTAGGGCAGGCCCAGGATGAGCGCGCCCGCCGCGGCCAGCCAGATCGCGTTGGTCGGCGTCCGGGTCCGCTTGTTGACCGCGTGCCAGAAGCCGGACGCGGGCAGCGCGCCGTCCCGGGAGAACGCGTAGATCATCCGGGAGTTGGCGGTGACCGAGGACATGCCGCAGAACAACTGCGCCCCGATGACCACCAGCAGCAGGAACTTGGCCCAGCCGGTCCCGGCGGCGTCGATGAAGACCTGCGCGGGCGGCACGCCGGTGGCCGAGGTGCGCGTCGCCTCGTAATGCTGGATGGCGAACGTGATCCCGATCAGCAGCACCCAGCCGGCGATCAGCGAAACGAAGATCGACATCACGATGCCGCGCGGGCCGCTGCGCGCGGCGCTGTGGGTTTCCTCGGTCATGTGCGCGGACGCGTCGTAGCCGGTGAACGTGTACTGGGCCAGCAGCAGGCCGATCAGCACGATGTAGATCGGGGCGATCTTGAGCCCGGTGTCGTTGACGAAGTGCCCGAACACGAAGCTAGCCGACTGGTGGTGCGACGGCACGAAGACCAGCACGGCCACGATGAGCAGCACGCCGACGATGTGCCACCACACGCTGACGTCGTTCAGCAGCGCGACCAGCCGGATGCCGAACTGGTTCAGCAGGCCGTGCACCAGCAGCACGATCGCGTAGATCAGGATGGTCACCCAGTGCGCGGTGCTCCACCCCCAGACCAGCGCGCCGAACGCGTTGATGAAGAACGCGGCGCCGAAGTCGATGCCCGCGGTCACCGCGACCTGGCCGAGGAAGTTGAACCAGCCGGTGAACCAGGACCAGGCCGGGCCGTGCTTCGGGGCCAGCTTGGCCGACCAGTAGTACAGCCCGCCCGCGGTCGGGTAGCTGGAGCAGACCTCGGCCATGGCCAGCCCGACGAACAGGGTCATCACGCCGACGAACAGCCAGCCCCAGACGATGACGACCGGGCCACCGGTGGCCATGCCGAACCCGTACAGGGTGAGGCAGCCGGACAGGATCGAGATGATCGTGAACGAGACGGCGAAGTTGGAGAAGCCCGACATGCGGCGGCGCAGCTCCTGCGCGTAGCCCAGCGTGTGCAGGGTCTGCTCGTCTTCGCTGAGCGGTGCCGCTTGCTCGTTGACCGCCATCACGCTGCTCCTTCGAGAGCAAATGGTTTATTATCCGACCATTGATGGATAGAGCAGCGGCGATGTCAAGACCCCCAGCCGGAATTCCCCAGACCACCGGGCCGACATCCGGGCTGGAGCTGACGGCTGTGCTCGGCCCGGTCCGGGCGCAGAACGCGTTCGAGGAGACGGTCGAGCGGCTGCTGACCGTGATCAAGCTGGGGGTGATCGCCCCCGGGGGCCGGTTCCCGGCCGAACGCGAGCTGGCCGGGCTGCTCGGCGTCAGCCGGATCACGCTGCGTGAGGCCATCCGGGCGCTGCAGCTGGCCGGCTACGTGGAATCCCGCCGCGGCCGGCTCGGCGGCACGTTCGTCATCGCCACCCCGCCCGCGCCCAGCCCGGCCGAGCTGCGCCGGATCGCGGTCGAGGACGCCGACAAGATCAACGACGCGCTCACGTTCCGGATGGCGGTGGAGACCGGCGCGGCGCACGTGCTGGCCCAGCTGGTGGCGGCCCGGCCGGCCGACCCTGAGCCGGGGGATGTGCTACGGGCCCGGCTGGCCGCGCTCAACGGGGCCAGCCCGGCCGAGTACCGGCGGATGGACACGCTGTTCCATCTGTCCATCGCCGACCTCACCGGGTCCAGCCTGCTCGCCGCGGCCTGCGCCGATGCCCGGATGCGGCTCAACGACCTGCTGAACGCGATCCCGGTGCTGCAGCGCAACATCGACCACACGACCGCGCAGCACACCGCGATCGTGGCCGCCATCCTGGCCGGTGACCCCGGCGCCGCGCAGCGCGCCATCGCCGAGCACCTGGACGGCACCGCCGCCCTGCTCCGCGGCTTCCTGGAGTAACCCGGCGGTCAGCGCGCAGCGGCCTGGCCCGTGGTGACCTGGCCCGTGGTGACCTGGAACGTGCGCCGGTAGGCCTGCGGCGTGGTGTGCAGCGCCCGGCCGAAGTGCTTGCGCAGGTTGCTGGCGGTGCGCAGGCCACTCTTCCGGGCCACCGTGTCGATGGGCAGGTCGCTGGTCTCCAGCAGCCGCTGGGCCAGCCGGATCCGCTCCCGCAGGAGCCACTGGTACGGCGTGGTCCCGGTGCTGGCCAGGAACCGGCGGGCGAACGTGCGCGGGCTCATCGCCGCGCGCCCGGCCAGGTCCCGGACCGTCACCGTCTGGTCCAGGTGGGCCTGGACCCAGCTGACTGTGTCGGCGAACAGGCTGCCGCTGTCCAGTTCGGGCAGCGGCGTGTCGATGTACTGGGCCTGGCCACCCTGGCGGTGCAGCGGGACGACCAGGTCCCGGGCCACCTGGCTGGCGATCTCGGTGCCGTAGTCGCGCTGCACCACGTGCAGGCACAGGTCGAGGCTGGCCGCGCTGCCCGCCGAGGTGAGCAGGCCGGGCTCGTCGGTGTACAGCACCCTGGGGTCCACCGTGACGCGCGGGTAGCGGCGGGCCAGGTCGGCGCACTCCGACCAGTGCGTGGTCGCCGTGTGCCCGTCCAGCAGGCCCGCCTCGGCCAGCACGAACGCGCCCGTGCACAGCGAGACCAGGCGGCAGTCCCGGGCCCGGGCCTGGCGCAGCGCGTCGAGCACGGCCAGCGGCACCTGGCTGGGCAGGTCGGTGGGCGGCACGATCACGGTCTGCGCGGCGTGCAGCGCGTCCAGCCGGCCCGGCACCTGCATGGCGAACCCGGCATCGGTGCTGACCGACGGCCCGGTGCCGCAGACGGCCAGCTGGTAGAGCGGCGCCCCGCCGGCGGCGGTGGCGTCGCCGCCGAAGATGTCGCAGGCCACGCCCAGCTCCATCAACGCCACCCCGTCGTAGACGACGACCGCGACGCGGTGTGGCGGCTGGGTGACCGTCAGGTTGGCAGTTTTGTCCTGCACTATGTCAATGATGCCACTACCGGTGCGGGCTGGCCAGACGGAAACTGTCGTTATGCGATACGCCGAGCTGACCGTCACGCCATCCGGGGCGGCGCCGGTGAGCGCCGCCGACCGGGTGCTGGCCCGGGTGTTCGGCGCGTCCCTGGACCGGCTGCTGGCGGCCGGACAGACCGCCGAGCCGGAGCGGCTGCTGGCCGCCCGGGCCCGCTACATCGTGTCGCTGTCCAGGCGCCACGCGCTGGCCCGGGACTGGGAGCATCTGCTGGCCGTCGCGCGCCGCGCCCCGGCGCCCGCGGTGCCGCTGTGCCGGGACCGGATCGCCGCCGCCGAGCCTCGCATCCGCGAGCTGGTGGACTGCCTGCGCGTCCCGCTGCCGGTGCCCGCCCAAGGCGTGGCCGCGGCGACCGTGCTGCTGACCGACGCCACCGGGCCGCTGTATCACCGGCGCAGCCAGGCCGCCCTGGACGACCTGCTGCGCGACGCGATCGCCCAGCTCGACCCGGCCCGCCCGCTGCTGCCCTAGGACTCAGCCGGCCGGCGGCATCCGGGTGGGCGGGGTCTGGCCCGCGATGGCCCGGGTGATTGCCTGACGGATCCACCAGGTCGCGTACGTGCCGAACGGGTAGCCCGGTCTCCTGCCCAGTGGTCAGCCTGGGCAGCTTGCCGATCTGCGCCAGGTAGTCCAGCAGTGGCTCGGTGGCGGG
>DATCUG010000092.1:0-5672 GCA_036567525.1 Streptosporangiaceae bacterium
TACCGGGCGAGCGGGGGACGGGCGCCGGCCGACGCGGCTAACTGACCAGGCTGGCGTGGTGCCCGGCTTCGGCCGGGGTGTCCCCGGGCCGGGTTCCGCCGGGCTGGGCCCCGGTCCGGGTCAGCGCGGCGGCGATCGCCGCGCCGAGCGCCCGGGCGACCGGGGGCGGGAACGCGTTGCCGACCTGCCGGTAGGCGGCCGTCTTGCGGCCGGCGAACTGCCACGCGTCCGGGAAGCCCTGCAGCCGGGCCACCATCCGCACGGTCAGCTTGGGCAGCTGGCTGGCCGGGAAGTCCGGCCCGGGCGGCTGGTCCGCGAGGCCGAGCCCGTTGACGCCGAGCAGCTGCCAGGCCGCACGGGCCCGGGTCGGGCCCAGGTCCGGGCCGCCGTGCTTCTTGCTGCCGCCGACGATGGTCGGCGCGATGCCGCTGGCCCGGGCGGCCCAGCTGGCCGCGCCTGGCCACCCGCCCGCCGCCATCAGGTCGGCCAGCAGCCCGCCCACCGTGGGCGGCGGCGCGGCCGACGGCGCGGGCCAGCGGAACGACGCCGCCCACGGCGACCGGATCGCGACCAGCACGAACCGGGGCCGGAGCTGCGGCACCCCGTGCTCGCTCGCGTACACCAGATCCCACCAGGTCTGGAAGCCCAGCTCGTGCAGCCGGCCCAGGACCTGGCTGCGATAGCCGTCGAACTGGCTGGCGGCCAGGCCGCGGACGTTCTCCAGCAGCACGGCCCGCGGCTGGGCCTCCTCGATCAACCGCAGCGCCTGCGGGAACAGGTCCCGCTCGTCGCCCGCCCCGAGCTGCTTGCCCGCGATGGAGAACGGCGGGCACGGGACACCGCCGGCGAACAGGTCGATGCCCGCGTAGGCGCGCCCGTCCAGGTTGGCCACGTCGTCCTGGTTGACCTTCCAGTCCGCGCCCCGGTTGCGGCGCAGCGTCTCGCAGGCGTCGGCGTCCAGTTCCACCACCGCCTCATGGGCGAACCCGGCCTGCTCCAGGCCGAGCGCCTGCCCGCCGGCCCCGGCGCAGATCTCCACGGAGGTCAGCTCACCCATGGTCTCTCCTCCCGCGCCGTCTCCCCCGCCCGATTGTGCCCGGCGCCGCCGACAGTTCGCCTGTCCCACGCCGTCACCATGAGGCCAGCGTCTGCACAAGCAGCTCATAACTGAGCACCCGCCGCTGGCCGGTCACCTCGTACCAGGCGTCCGCCTGCTCGGTGTTCGCGTTTCCGGCCACGCTGGCCGCCATCGCGTCGTACGCGATGTGATACACCGCGTCCACCTCGCCGGTCCCCCGCGCGATGGAGGCCAGCCGGCTGGGCAGCGGCTCCGCGGTCACCGTGACCAGATGCGGCTGCCGGCCCCGGCGGTGCCGGATCATCTGCAGGCACTCGTGCCGGATGTTCTGCACCCGGTCTGACCGGATCGTCCACTTACAGGACACCGCGGCGTGCAGCGGCGGCAGCCCGGACGCGGTGGGCACCCGGGCCAGCGACACGGTCACGTCCGGCTTGATCAGGTAGTCGGTGCCCACCGTGACCCGCAGCTCCGGGTTGCCCCGGACCAGTCGGTCCAGCTCGGACAGGTGAGCGTACTGGTCGAACTGGGTGATGACGGCGCCCCGCTCGATCCGCCAGCCGCGTTCCGGGTCGTGCCGCTGCAGGAACCAGCCCAGATGGTCGCAGACCGCCTGCTCCAGCGGGCCGCCGGGATCCTTGGGCACGTCGGACGCGGTGTCCCGGGGCACCGCCAGGTGATCAAGCACCCCGGCCGCGATCCGCACAGACTCGGGGCTGTCCACGTCGGCGAAGTTCGGCACCAGGGACCAGCCCAGCTTGTTGGCCTTGGCGGCCGGCTTCCAACCGAGCAGGGCAGTGGCAAACGGCGCTGTCACGCTGCACACTCTGGCACGTACGGTGATGCGGACAGAGGAGGACACGTGACGCTGGACCACGAGAAGCTGGACGTCGCGCTGCCGGATGGCACGCTGCGGGTGCTGCGCTGGGGGCACGGCGACCAGGCCGCGCTGGCCGTGCACGGCATCACCGCCTCGGCCGCCGCCTGGCAGCCGGTGGCCCGGGCGCTGCCCGCCGGCTGGTCGCTGTTCGCCGTGGACCTGCGTGGCCGCGGGCACAGCGCCGGGCTGCCCGGCCCGTACGGCTTCGACCAGCACGTAGCCGACCTGGTCGCCGCGGCCGGGCAGCTGGGCCTGGACCGGCCGGTGCTGGCCGGCCACTCGCTCGGCGCATACGTCGCACTGCTGGCCGCGACCCGCCACCCGGACCGGTTCGGCGGGCTGCTGCTGGTGGACGGCGGCCTGCCCCGGCCGCTGCCCGATGGGACCGACCTGGACGCGGTGCTGAACGCCACCCTGGGACCGGCACTGGCCAGGCTGCGCGAAACCTTCCCCTCCGTCACGGCGTACTTCGACTTCTGGCGGGCCCACCCGGCCCTCAAGGACGCCTGGAACCCTGATCTCGAGGACTACCTGCGCTACGACCTGACCGGCCCGGAAGGAGCGTTCAGAAGCAGGGTGGTTGAAGAAGCCGCCCGCACCGACGGCCGCGAGCTGCTCGGCGGCACGGCCACGTTCGGCGCCGCGCTGCGCGCGCTGCCCGGGCCGGCCCGGCTGCTCACCGCGCCGGCCGGCCTGTTCGGCGAACCGCCCGGCTTTCAGCCGCCCGAGCTATGCGCGGCCTGGGTGGCCGAGGCGCCGCGGCTGACCACCGAGACGGTGCCCGGCTGCAACCACTACACGCTGGTCCTGGACCCGCTGCACGCGGCCACCGTGGCCGCCCGGATCACTCAGGCTTCTTTTGCTTAACGCCAGTGCCCCCGACTGTTTGACCTTGCCCCTGGGGCAAGCCGCAGCATCGAGGTGCCCGGACGACGTGCCCGGGATCAGGAGGGCGGTGCTGGATGCTGACCATCGGGTATGCCGGGCGTCCACCCCGGGCGCCGGAAGGCGGTGCGGGGATGCTGACTATCGGTGAGTTCGCCCGGGCCAGCCGGCTGACGCCGAAGGCACTGCGGCTGTATGACGAGCTCGGCCTGCTGCGGCCGGCCCGGGTGGACCCCGGCTCCGGCTACCGGTTCTACCGGTCCGATCAGCTGGAGCAGGCCCGGCTGGTGGCCTGGCTGCGCCGGCTCGGCATGCCGCTGGCCCGGATCCGGGTGGTCTGTGACCTGCCACCCCAGGCGGCCGCCGCCGAAGTAGCCGCGTTCTGGGCCCAGACCGAGGCCGACCTGGCCAGCCGGCGAGAGCTGGCTGCGTTCCTGACCAGCTATCTGACCGGGAAGGACACGGCAATGCCAGATTCAGGCGCCGGCCTGGCCATCCGCTACGCGGCGGGCTCGGACATCGGCCAGCACCGGCCGGCCAACCAGGACGCGGTCTACGCCAGCGCCCGGCTGCTGGCCGTGGCGGACGGCATGGGCGGCGGCGGGGAACTAGCCAGCGCAGCCGCCATCGACGCGCTGAAGCCGCTGGCGGCCGGGCTGCCCGCCGGTGACCTGCTCAACGCGCTGGCCGACGCGGTCGCCGCGGCCGACACGGCGGTGCAGGACGTCACCGCGGCCGGCCCGGGCCAGGCGGGCAGCGGGACCACGCTGACCGCGCTGCTCTGGTCCGGCTCCCAGCTCGGCCTGGTGCACATCGGTGACACCCGGGCCTACCTGCTGCGCGGCGGTGAGCTGTTCCTGATCACCCACGACCACACCGTGGTCCAGTCGCTGATCGACGAGGGGCGGCTCACCGCTGCGGAAGCCGTGTCGCACCCGGAACGGTCGCTGCTGCTGCGCGCCCTGGACGGGACCGGGGCGACGGCCGACCTGTCGCTGCACGAGGCCCGCCGCGGCGACCGGTACCTGCTCTGCTCGGACGGGCTGACCACCGTGGTCCCGGCGGCCCGGATCCACCAGGTGCTGCGCACCGCGGACAGCCCTGAGCAGGTGGTCCAGGAGCTGATCGAGCTGGCCAACTCGGGCGGCGGCCCGGACAACATCGCCTGCGTAGCCGCCGACATCGTCGAAGCCGCCTAACCCGTCAGTGCCCGGCCGGGTACCGAGGGTCACCTGGCCGGGCACCGAACTGGACCTCATAGGCTGATGCCCGTGCCGATAACTCGTGTCCTGCTGCTGGAGAACATCCACCCCGACGCCACCGCCCGCCTGGCCAAGGACGGCTACCAGGTGGAGACGGCGCCGAAGGCGCTCACCGAGGATGAGCTGATCGCCGCCATCGGCGACGTGCATGTGCTCGGCATCCGGTCCGGGACGCAGGTCACCGAGCGGGTGCTGGCCGCCGCACCCAGCCTGCTCGCGGTCGGGGCGTTCTGCATCGGGGTGAACCAGATCGACCTGGCCGCCGCGTCCCGGCGCGGGGTCGCCGTGTTCAACGCGCCGTTCTCCAACACGCGCAGCGTGGTCGAGCTGGCCGTGGCCGAGATCATCGCGCTGACCCGGCGGCTGACCGACAAGAACGCGCAGATGCACGGCGGCACCTGGGACAAGTCCGCGGCGGGCAGCCATGAGGTGCGCGGGCGCCGGCTGGGCATCGTCGGGTACGGCAACATCGGCGGCCAGCTGTCCGTGCTGGCCGAGAACCTCGGCATGTCCGTGTTCTTCTACGACACCGCGGACAAGCTGGCCCTGGGCAACGCCCGGCGCTGCGGCACGCTGGAAGAGCTGCTGGAGATCTCCGACGTGGTCACGCTGCACGTGGATGGGCGGCCGGGCAACAGCGGGCTGTTCGGCGAGACGGAGTTCGCCGCGATGCGGCCGGGCAGCATGTTCCTGAACCTGTCCCGCGGTTTCGTGGTGGACCACGCCGCGCTGCGGCGGCACATCGAGTCCGGGCACCTGGCCGGGGCGGCGGTCGACGTGTTCCCGCAGGAACCGCGGGCCCGCGGCGAGGAGTTCCGCTCCGAGCTGCGCGGGCTGCCCAACGTCATCCTGACCCCGCACGTCGGCGGCTCGACCGAGGAGGCGCAGCAGGATATCGGCGAGTTCGTGGCCGGGAAGCTGCACGACTTCGTCGGCTCCGGGGCCACCTCGCTGAGCGTGAACCTGCCGCCGGTCGCGCTGCCGCACACCCCGGGCACGCACCGGCTGGTGCACCTGCACCGCAACGTGCCCGGCGTGCTGGCCGGCATCAACCAGCTGCTGGCCGAGCATGGGGCCAACATCGAGGGGCAGCTGCTCGGCACCCGGGACGAGCTCGGCTACGTGCTCACCGACATCGGCACCGAGTACCCGGACGACATGCTGGCCCGGCTGCGTGACCTGGATGTCACCATCCGGCTGCGCACCACCCGGCCCAGCTGACCGGCAGCGGCCCGGCCCTGGGTTCCGGCCGGGTCTAGGCTACGGCGGCGCTGGCCGCCTGGGGCTGCGGCTGCTCGTCATCCATCCGGCCCAGATGCCGTTCCAGCCGCCACAGCATCTCCAGGTGCTCGTCCACCCACAGCATGATGAGGGCGTCCCGGGCCCGCCCGGGCTGGCCGCTGGTGATCTCCTGGCGGGTGCACTCCAGCAGGCGGCTGCGGGTGGCCGGGTCCCGGCGCTGCGGCGGCGGCACCGATGTGCCGTGCGCGATCGAGTCACCCAGGGTGACGAACCACGCCCGGATCGACTGCGCTTCCTCGTCCAGCCGGCCCGCACAGGGCTTGCG
>DATCUG010000093.1:0-10509 GCA_036567525.1 Streptosporangiaceae bacterium
TGCCGCCCGCCCGGCTCCGGCACGTTGGTGGAGTGCCCAGGCCCGGGGATGGGCATATTTGGGACGGCCGCGCTACCGACGACCAGGAGCCCTGAGTGATCGCCACCGTCCCCGTTGAGCTGACCGACGCGGCCCTGTCCGCCGATGTGCGGGCCGGGCTCAAGCAGGTCGAGCATCAGCTCACCGAGGCCACCCAAGCCGAGGAGGCGCTGCTCGCCGAGGCGTCCACCCACCTGCTCGAGGCAGGCGGCAAGCGGTTCCGGGCCACGCTCGTGCTGCTGGCCGGCCAGTTCGGCGATCCCGCCGACGAGCGGGTGGTGCGGGCCGCCACCGCGATCGAGCTGACTCACCTGGCCACGCTGTACCACGACGACGTGATGGACGAGGCGCTGATCCGGCGTGGTCACCAGAGCGCCAACTCGCGGTGGACCAACACGATCGCGATCCTGACCGGCGACTTCCTGTTTGCCCGGGCCTCGCAGATCCTGGCCTCGCTCGGCGCGGACGCGGTCCGGATCCAGGCCGACACGTTCACCCGGCTGGTCAGCGGGCAGGTCGCCGAGACCATGGGCCCCCGGCCCGGCCAGGATCCGCTGGCGCACTACCTGCGGGTGGTGACCGAGAAGACCGCGTCGCTGGTGGCCACGGCCGGGCGGTTCGGGGCCATGTTCTCCGGCGCCCCGGCCGATGTGGTGGACCGGATCGAGCCTGCCTGCGAGGCGATCGGGGTGGCCTGGCAGCTGTCCGACGACATCCTCGACGTGGCCAGCGACACCGCCGAGTCGGGCAAGACACCAGGCACCGACCTGCGCGAGGGGGTGCGCAGCCTGCCCGTGCTGCACGCGCTGCGGTCCAGCCGGCCGGATGACAGCAGGCTGCGTGAGCTGCTGGATTCGGCCGACCTGACCGACCAGGCGCTGCACGCTGAGGCGCTCGGCCTGCTCCGCGGCCATCCGGCCATGGAGCAGGCCCGGGCCGATCTGCGCCGCTGGGCCGGGGTGGCCCGGGAGCAGATCGCCGGGCTGCCCGATGTCCCGGCCCGCGAGGCGTTCGCCGGGATGTGCGACTACGTAGTCGACCGGACTGGCTAACCCGGGTAGCCGGCCCGGGCGGAGTCAGCGGGTACTAGCCGTTAGGCAACGTGCTTGGCTGGCCGGCGCGGGCGGCCACGCTTGGCGTCCTTGTCCAGCCGCAGCCAGTAGCCCACCGGGAACAGCCGCACGTTCAGGTGGCTGTCCACCAGGCCCCACAGGCCGCGCCGGGCGAACAGCGCGATCACGATGGCCACCAGGCCCAGGACGATCAGGTACCACGCGTTGTACGAGGCCAGCGTCTGCTGCAGCACCATGTACACCGCGGTCCCGATGATCGGGCCCTCGATCGTGCCCAGCCCGCCGATGATGGTCGCGAAGCCCATCTCCGCGGTCCACTGCACGCTGAACACAGCGCTCGGCTGCACCTGCAGCTGGCTGATCGCGAGCACGGCGCCCGCGGCGCCGCAGCCCGCCCCGGCCACCAGGAACACCAGCATCCGGGCCAGGCCGACCCGCGCCCCGGAACTGCGCGCGGCCACCTCGTCGTCCCGGATGGCGGTGAGCACCAGGCCCAGCCGGCCGCGCAGGATCAGGTAGATGACGAGCAGCGTGATGACCGTGACGGCCAGCCCGGCCCAGTAGGTGTACGCGGTGAGCAGGGTCGGGTCGAACCCGGCGAAGCCGGGCAGCGGCATGCCGGTGCCGCCGCCGATCGAGGAGAACCGCTCGATGATCAGCATGATCGTCGCGGCCAGCACCCAGGTGGCGATGGCGAAGTACCCGCTGCGCAGCCGGGACACCAGCCACCACAGCGGCAGCGCGACCGCGCCGCAGCCGATCGCGGCCACCGGCAGCGCGGCGAACGGCGAGATGCCGTTGATGGCCAGAATCAGTACGAAGTACGCGCCGAGCCCGACGAACGCCTGCTGGCCCACTGACACCAGGCCCGCGTACCCGGCCAGCAGGTTCCACATGCTGGCCATGGTGAGCACGATGAACGCCTGCACCAGCACCGAGGTGGTGCCGGAGTACACGAGGTAGGGGAAGATGGCCAGCACGACGACGACGACCAGCGCGGCCGCCCCGGTCCAGGCCACGTTGCGCTGGGACCGGGTGACCCGGAAGCGGGCGGCCGGGCGGGCGGAGGTTTCCGTGGCCAGGCTCATGCTTGCGCCTTCCGGTAGGTAAGCCCCTGCGGCCTGATCACCAGCACGGCCAGGAACACGAAGTACCCGGCCAGGAGCTCATAGGAGATGTTGACCTGGGCGCCGATCTGCTGGGCCACGCCCAGCACCACGCCGCCCAGCAGGGTGCCCCACAGCGAGCCGAGCCCGCCGATCACCACCGCCGCGAACGCGAACAGCAGGATCGTGTCGGTGCCGGTGGTCGGCGAGAGCTGAGAGTACATGCCGTAGGCGATGCCGCCCAGGGCCACCGTGCCGAACGCCAGCGCCGCGCAGATGGCGAACACGTGCCGGTAGTCCGCCCCGGACAGCTGCACCGCCTCCTGGTCGTCGGCCGCGGCCCGGATCAGCCGGCCGTACTTGGACCGGGACAGGAAGTACTGCAGGCCGGACAGCACCACCAGGGCCACCGCGAAGATGACCACCAGCAGGTAGGCGATCTGGATCGAGCCGATGCTGAACGACTCCGTCAGCAGCGGCAGCCCGACCCCGAGGCCGCGGCTGTTCGCGGTGAAGAACTGCAGCAGCGCGTTCTCGATGACCACCGACAGGCCGAACGTGACGATCAGCGTGGTCAGCACGCCGCGGTCCAGCGAGGCCTGGATGAGCGTGCGCTGCAGCGCATAGCCGACCGCCGCCATCACCGGCACCACGATGAGGAAGGACCAGAGCACGGGGATGTGCGTGACCGTGATGACGCCGATGGCGATGTACCCGGCCACCACGGCCAGGTCGCCGTGCGCCAGGTTGACCACCTTCATCACGCCGAACATCAGCGACAGGCCGCACGCGAACAGCGCGTACAGGCCGCCGGTCAGCACCCCCTGGATGATGGCGTTCAGCCAGCCCATAACGACTCACTTCCTTCCGCGGGCGGGCCGTCCGGGGCGGCGCCGGCCAGCCCGAAGTAGGCCGCCTCGACCTGTTCCGCGGTCACGTCGGCGGGCCTGCCTTCCAGCGTGGTCCGGCCTTCCAGCAGGCAGTGGATGTGCGAGGCCACCCGCAGCGCCTGGCTCACGTCCTGCT
Organism: Streptosporangiaceae bacterium; assembly: GCA_036567525.1. Lineage (GTDB taxonomy): Bacteria > Actinomycetota > Actinomycetes > Streptosporangiales > Streptosporangiaceae > RYN-230. Next base: position 3,245 of record DATCUG010000093.1, read on the forward strand.
CGACCAGCAGCACGGTGAGCCCGGTGGCCAGGATCTGCGGCAGCATGCCGTAGATGCGCTGCACGATCACCGGGGCCAGGCCCAGGGACAGCTCGTCGAGCAGCAGCAGCCGGGGGTTGGCCACCAGAGCCCGGCCGATGGCCACCGTCTGCTGCTCACCGCCGGACAGCTGAGCGGTGCGCTGGTTCCGCCGGTCCTTCATCCAGCTGAACGTCTCGTAGACCCGGTCGATCGTCCACGGGCCGGGCCGCGCGTAGCTGGTGCCGACCTTCAGGTTCTCCTCGACCGACAGCGAGCCGAACAGCCGCCGGCCCTCGGGCACCAGCACGATGCCCTGCCGGGCCCGGCGCTCCGGCCGGGTCCGGGTCAGATCCTGGCCATCCAGCAGGACCGCGCCTGCCGCCGGGTGGTGCAGGCCGGCGATCGTGCGCAGCAGCGTCGACTTGCCCGCGCCGTTGGCCCCGATCATCGCGTAGACCTCGCCCGGGTACACCCGGAGCGAGATCGCGTCCAGGGCCCGGAGCTGGCCGTGGTTCACGGTCAGGTTCCGGGCCTCCAGCAGCGGCGTGCCGTTTTCCGGCCGGACCCCCCCGCCCACCTCCCCATTCCCCTTCATTGGCACTGGGGTGCTCACGGCTCACTCCCTTCCCCGGCCACCGCGCCGTCGGCGGCCGACGCCTCCAGCGAGCCGCCGGCCAGCGCCGCGCTGACCTCGGACCCGAGGAAGACCTCACGCACCGCGGGCTGGGCCAGCACGGCGTCGGGTGCGCCGTCACCGACGAATTTCCCGCCGGACAGGCAGATGAGCCGGCCCACGGTGGCGGTGAGCGCGCGGACCACGTGCTCGATCCAGATCACCGCGATGCCCTCGGCGTTGACGCCGCGGACGACCTCGACGAGCTGGGCCACCTCCGGGTCGGTCAGGCCGCCCGCCACCTCGTCCAGCAGCAGCAGAGACGGCTGGGTGGCCAGCGCGCGGGCCAGTTCCAGCCGCTTGCGCTGCAGCAGGCCGAGCCGTTCGGCGGGCTCGTTGGCGTGGCTGGAGATGCCCGTCCGCTCCAGCGCCGCGACCGCGGCCGCGTAGCTGGCCTTCCGCCGCAGGCCGCCGCCCTGCTGGGCCGCGACCAGCAGGTTCTCGAACACGGTCATGTCGCCGAACGGCCGCGGCACCTGGTAGGTCCGGCCGATGCCCAGCTTGCAGCGGGCGGCCGAATCCAGCTTGGTGACCGGGCGGCCGGCGAAGCGAACCTGGCCCGCGTTCGGGGCCAGGTCGCCGGAGATGAGGCCGAACAGGCTGGTCTTGCCAGCACCGTTCGGCCCCACGATCCCGACCGTGTCCCCGGCCGACACGGCCAGGGACACGTCCTCCGCGATGACGACCCGGCCGAACCGCTTCGTCACCCTCTCCAGTTCCAGCAGTGGGCTTGCCATCAGATCACGTGTTGGTCGGCTTCAGATCGGCGGTGATCTTCGCTTGCGGCAGCAGCGTGTTGTCCACGACCTGCATCTCCAGCGGGAACTTGGTGCCCTTCTGCCACTGCACGCCGAGCGGCGGGGTGATGGCCACGCCGGGGGCGGGGCCGCCGGACGCGAAGTTGAGCGGCCCGGCCACTGCCTCCGCGAGGTTCACCTTGTGGATGGCGTCGGCCACCTCCGCCTTGTCGTGCGGGTCGCTGACCATGGTCAGGGCCGCGTGCGCGGCCTCGAACAGGCTGTAGTTGCTGATGTTGGAGTTCCACTGGCCCTTGGTCGCGGCCTCGAACTCGTTGGCCAGCTGCTGGTAGGTCTCCCCGGTGAACGAGGACTTCCACGGCAGCGACGGCACCCACCAGGCGTCGGTGGCGACGTTGTAGGCCAGGCTGCCCAGCGCGTAGGCGTCCGGCGGGAACAGCAGCACCTTGGCCACCGTGGCCAGCTTCGGCTTGAAGCCCTGCTGCACCGACTGCTTCCACATGGTGGCGAAGTCGGGCGGCAGTGGCACGTTGGTGAAGAAGTCGGCGCCGGACGACTTGAACTGGGAGATCATCGACGAGTAGTTGGTCGTCCCGTCCGGGTAGGCCGAGGACAGCTCGAACTTGTAGCCGGCCGCCTTGGCGATCGGCGGGAACACCGCGCGGAACGCGTTGCCGTCCGAGTCGTTCGGGAACGCGGCCGCGACAATCTTGTTCGTGTGCAGCTGCGAATGGATCCGGTCCCACATCGGGATGAACGCCTTGACCAGGTGCTCGGCGCCGAGGAAGTACATGACCACGTACTTCGGCTTCATCGTCGGCTTTTGCGGGTTGCCGCCCAGGTTGATGTACCAGGACTCCCACGGGATGTTGGAGCAGATGAGCGGCGTGCCGAGCGATTCGGCCTGGCTGGCCACCGCGTTGACGGTCTCCGGCGTGGACGACGCCAGCAGCAGGTTGACCCCGTCGTTCAGGATGGCCGTCTTGGCCAGGTCGCCGGCCCGGGTCGCGCTGGACTGCGTGTCGTAGGACTTGATGGTGACCGAGTAGGTCTTGCCGCCGATCTTGAACCCGTTCTTGTACGGGGTGGTCTGCTTGATCTTGGAGATCACCCACGAGTCCGGCGCGCCGAATCCGGCCAGCGGGCCGGTCAGCGGGTGAATCCAGCCGATGGTGATGGCCTTGGTGCTGCCGCCGCCCGAGTTGGCGCCCTTGATCCCGGAACTGCACGCGGCGAGCAGGCCGCCACCGCCGGCCACCGCCGCACCCGCGCCGATGCCACGCAGCACGTTGCGCCGGCTGACGTCAGCCGGGCTGGTTCTATCGGGCTGCACAGTCTCGTCACTCATCTGTCATCGATCTCCTTGGTGAGGTCTTTATTGCAGAGGGTGGGACCGCACCGGTGGCGTCCTGCCGCCGGCCGGGACCCCTTCAGCAGGGGCGTCTGGTGACCTGGAGATGCTCAGTGGCCACGCTGCTCGCTTCCTACGTTCCATGTGTCTCCCGGACCTCAGTGCCCGTCTGGCACCGGTGTCCGGGACGCCGGTGCCCGAGGCCCACCCCCAAACCAACGCTCAGTGCAGCGTCGGGCACCGTGGGATCAAGGCATTGCTAGTGTGCGCTTGGCGTACGGCTATGCGCAATACGGATACAGGCAAAGGAGAGATTTCCTCTGCATCAGGAACGGGCCCGCCGTCGCGGCAGACCCGTTTGAACACTGCCACCTGTGGTCCCATCAGGCCCGCAGGCAACGGGGCCATTGTGGCGGCGGCGGTGCTCCGGCTTATCAGCCTGGCCGCGGTGCGGTGACGGCCAGCCGGTTCGTTCATGGTGGTGGTGCCTTGCTGTGCATGTCCACCCTCCGCTGCGTCGGCGCTCACGCCGTGCTGCTGGCACAGGTTCCGACTGCCGAGAACCTAGACTCTGCTCGCAGTAATGTCAACAATTTTGCGATTACCTGTCCTAGAGTCAGCGGGGCGGTAACCGGCCCGCCCTGCCTGGCTGTATTTAACCGGACCAGGCGTGGCTGAGGTAGGCATACCTTAGGTAACTGGCTGAGTATCTTGAACGCCAGCACAGATCGTTGACAATATCGATTGCACAGGGCTACGTTCGCGGTGATGCCCGCGCGTCGCCCCAGGTGGTGCGGGCCCGCTCAGGGAAGGAACCGATGAGGCTGCATCCGGACTCGACCGGGACGTTGCCGTGAGGACCGGCAGGCGGCCCGGCGTGCGGGCTTCGGGCGGCATCCGCTGCATGATGATGCGCGGCGGCACGTCGAAGGGACTCTACTTCCTGGCCGCTGACCTGCCACCGCAGCCGGAGCAGCGCGATGAGCTGCTGCTGCGGATCATGGGCAGCGGCCACCCGCTGCAGATCGACGGGCTCGGCGGTGCGCACTCGCTGGCCGCCAAGGTGGCTATCGTCTCGCTGTCGGACCGCGACGACGCCGACCTCGACTACCTGTTCCTGCAGTTCGGCGTGGATCAGGCGACCGTTACCGCCCAGCAGAACTGCGGGAACATCCTGGCCGGGGTCGGCCCGTTCGCGGCCGAGCGCGGGCTGATCGAGCCTGGGGACGGCACCACCACCACCCGGATCCGGATGGTGAACTCGGACAGCGTGGTCACCGCCACGTTCGCCACCCCGGGTGGCGTGCCCGACTACGCGGGCAGCACCGCGATCGCCGGGGTGCCGGGCACCGCCGCCCCGATCAGCTTGCGGTTCGCCGACACGGCTGGCTCGGCCACCGGGCAGCTGCTGCCCACCGGCCACGTCTGCGACGTCATCGACGGCGTCGAAGTCAGCTGCGTGGACAACGGCATGCCGGTGGTCGTGGCCCGGGCCGCCGACCTGGGCATCACCGGTTACGAATCGCATCCGGACCTGGCCGCCGACGCCGGGCTGGCGGGCCGGGTCCAGGCACTGCGCCTGGCCGCCGGGAAGCTGATGGGCCTGGGTGACGTCAGCCAGGCGTCGGTACCCAAGACCACGCTGGTCAGCGCGCCCCGGGACGGCGGGACCATCTGCACCCGCACGTTCATCCCGGTCCGCCCGCACACCGCCATCGGCGTGCTCGGCGCGGTGAGCGCGGTCACCGCGCTGCTGCTGCCCGGCGCGGCCGGCGCCGAGCTGGCGCACTGGCCGGCCCCCGGTGAGCCGCTGGACGTCGAGCACCCAACCGGGCACCTGCTGGTGGAAGCCGAACTGGACACCACCCAGCAGCCACCGCGGGTCCGCACGGCCGGGGTGGTGCGGACCGCGCGCAAGCTGTTCGACGGAACCGTCTTCGCGAGTAGTCAGCCGTAGCCGACGCGGCACCGCCGGTGCGGTGTGGCGGATGAACCATCAGTGGCCCACGGCGAAGGCCAGGGGGAAGGAGTTGCACAGTGCCGGAGGACTCCAAGCCGGCGGTTACCGAAGCGCTCCGCGCCGCGATTATCGCTGGCGAATACGCGCCCAAGCAGCGCCTGGTCGAGATCGACCTGTGCGAGCGGTTCGGCACATCGCGATTTATCCTTCGCTCCGCCCTGCAGGAACTGGCCGCGCAGGGCCTGGTCGAATTTCAGCGGAACCGGGGCGCCCGGGTGCGCGAGATATCGCTGACCGAGGCCATCGAGATCACCGAGGTGCGCATCCTGCTCGAAGGCCTGCTCGCCGCGCGCGCCGCCGCGCGGGTCACCCGGCCGGACATCGTGATGCTCCGCAAGCTGACCAAGGACATGCACGTCGCGGTGGAGAAATCCGAGCTGCTGACCTACAGCGAGCTCAACGCCCGGCTGCACGGGGCCATCCGGGACATCGGCGCGCACGAGACGGCCTCCCGGCTGCTCCGCCAGCTGCGGGATCAGACCGTCCGGCACCAGTTCTCGCTGTCCCTGGTGCCGGGCCGGCCGGCCGTGTCGCTACCGCAGCACGAGGCGATCGTCGCGGCCATCGTCGCCCGCGACCCGGGCGCGGCCGAGCAGGCCATGCGCGCGCACCTGCACAGCGTCATCGAGGCGTTCCGGGCGCTGTCCGCCGCCGCGCTGCCGCAGTGACCTCGGTGGGCGGGGTGGCCAGGGCCGGGCTTGGGTGAGATTATGAGCCTATGAGCAGCGACAACGAGAATCCGGTGGGCCGGCTGGTCGCTGCCTGGGAGGCCGCTGCTGACATCGCGGCCGAATGGGCGAAACGGACGGCGGCGGTCACCGCCGACTCGTTCCGGAAGCTGACCAGCGACCCGGACATCCGCGCGGCGATGGCCGCCTGGCGGGTGGTGTTCGTCTGGGAGCGGATGGAGTGCGAGTGTGCCTGCGCCACCGCTCACCCGGACGACGTGGCGGTCTGCGACCGGCGCGCGGTGATCACGCGCCGGGTCAGCTCCAAGGCCGGCCCGGTGGACGTCCCGCTCTGCGCCCCGTGCGCGGTGGCCCAGGGCGTCGCCGAGATGCCGCGCTGACTTCCTGGCCGGGTAGCCTGACCGCACCAGCCCCGGACGCGGGAAGGATGTTATGTCCCAGTTTCCAGACGAGCTGGGTGAGTGGTGGAGCGACTTTCCAGGCAGCGACCGCGCTACCTGGCTGACGCCGGCCACGTCCCAGCTCGGTTCGCTGGCACCGGCCCAGGATGGGGTACGGGGGGCCATTTCGAAGCGGGCGCTCAAGCGCGGCGTGGTGATCGGGCCGGGCAAGAAGGAGCGGGCCCGGCGGGAGACCTCGGCCGAGTGGCGGCGGCAGAGCATCGCCGCCATCCGCGCCCCGGCGCTCAAGTCGGGCGTGATCACGCTCGGCTCCGGCTTCGGCGGTACCGGCAAGACGGACGCGGCCGTTACGCTGGCCGCCATCTATGCGGCGGCGCGGCCGGCCGACCGGGTCATCCTGGCCGACAGCAACGACGACATGCCACACGGGTACATCCGGCTCGGCGGCGTCCCGGTCGAGGCGCTGCCCAAAGAGCAGCGGACGCTGTCGCTCAGGGGCTTCTACCAGGCCTGCACCGAGGGCGGCATCAAGGTGTACGCCGATCTGCGGGACGCGGTGGCCTGGCTGCAGGGCGTGGCGGTGATCCGCGGCGACACCGCCGACGAGTGCATCGGCGTGGAGTTCGGCGAGCAGGAGTACCAGACCGTCCTGGAGTTCCTGCAGTGCATGTCGAACATCGTCATCAATGATGGTGGCACCGGCCTGTTCTCCCAGCTCCAGGTGGGCACGCTGCTGCACGGCGACAAGTACGTGTTCGTGACCGAGGCCTCCCAGCTCGGCTACTGGTCGATCGGCCAGGTGTTCAGCCGGTACCGGAACTACGAGGGGGAGCGGGACCGGCCGCTCGGCGAGCGGGACCGTACCCATCTCAACTTGCTGATGGACGAGGCGACGATCGTCGTGGACAAGTTCATCGAGTCCGACCCGGAGCAGGCCCGCTGGCTGGCCCGCATCCGGGAGGCGCACGAGGGCACCCAGGTGTCGGTGGTCGCCACCCCGTGGGACCAGGCGCTGGCCAACCGGGTACCGCTCGATCTGGGCGCGGTCGCCCCGGAGACGCTGGATGCCAAGCTGGCCATGGCCGAGGTGGTGCTGCGCGGCGTGGACCGGGTCAACCGCCGCCGCCTCGGCCTGCCCGACGAAGCCGACGAGCTGGCCGGCTACGACCATGACCCGCTGGCCGAGCCGCCGCGCTGGTACTCCCAGCCCGCCTCGCCCCGCCCGGCGGCCGCGGCGCCAGCGGACGAGCCGCCCGAGCCGGCTGAGCCGGCCCAGCGGGCCGACTGGCCGTTCCGCGGGCTCGGCTAGGTACCGCACTATTGGCCCGCGCGGCGGCGGCCCCAGACGAAGT
>DATCUG010000094.1:0-7622 GCA_036567525.1 Streptosporangiaceae bacterium
CGGATACCCCTCCGGGCCGGCGATCAGGCTGCCGCCGGTCCAGGACACCCCGCGCTCGTCGCCGCACCGGTCCGCGACCGCGACGAACACCCCGTTGACCGCGGCGCCGGCCTGTGCCTTGATCACCTCGGCGGGCCGCTCGCCGGCCGGGTGGTCCGCGGCCGGCCAGTTCACCGGGGCGGCGATCAGGTCCGCGCCGGCCAGCGCAGCCTGCCGCACCCACTCCGGGAACTCCAGGTCGTAGCAGATCAGCACGCCGACCCGGCCGATCGGCAGGGTGATCACCGGCGGCGGCCCGGCGCCCGGGGTGAACACCTGCTTCTCCTTGTCCCACAGGTGGGCCTTGCGGTAGACCACCCGGGTGCCGGACGCGTCGACCAGCGCCGCGCTGTTGAACAGCCGCCCGTCCGGGGCCAGCTCGCAGAACCCGCCGACGATCACGGTCTGGCTGGCCTGGGCCAGGTCGCGCCACTGGCGCAGCGTGCGGCTGTCGCCGGCCGGGCTGGCCAGCCCGCGGGCCTCGGCCGGGTCAGCGAACACGTAACCGCTGTCACACAGTTCCGGCAGCACGACCAGGCCGGCCCCGGCCGCCACGGCCTGGTCAACCGCGGCGGCCGCCGTGGCCAGGTTGCCGTCGATGTCGCCCACGGCCAGGCTGAGCTGGCAGACAGCGATGACGGTCATCGGGCCTCCCGGGCCAGCAGGCTGAGTATCTCGTAGGCCACGTTAGCCGCGGCCAGCGCGGTGAGCTCGGCGTGGTCATACGGCGGCGACACCTCGACCACATCCGCGCCCGCCAGGTTCAGCCCATCCAGCCCGCGCAGGATGAACTGGAGTTCCCGGCTGGTCAGCCCGCCTGGCTCGGGAGTGCCGGTGCCCGGGGCGTGCGCCGGGTCCAGCACGTCGATGTCCACGCTCAGGTACACCGGCCGGCTGCCGACCCGCTCCCTGATCCGGTCCACCGCCTCGTCCACGCCGCGCCGGGCCACCTCGGTGGTGGACACGGTGGCGAAGCCGAGCCCGGCGTCGTCGGTCAGGTCGGCGCTGGAGTACAGCGGGCCGCGCACCCCGACGTGGGCCGAGCAGTCCAGGGCCAGCAGGCCTTCCTCGACCGCCCGGCGGAACGGGGTGCCGTGCGTGTACGGCGCGCCGAAGTAGGTGTCCCAGGTGTCCAGGTGGGCGTCGAAGTGAACGAGTGCCACCGGCCCATGCCGCGCCGCGGTCGCCCGGAGCAGCGGCAGCGCGACCGTGTGATCGCCGCCCAGCGCGATCAGCCGCCCGGCGCTGCCCAGCGCCGCCCGGGCCCCGGCCTCGATCTGGCCGATCGCCTCGCCGATGTCGAACGGGTTGACGGCCAGATCCCCCGCGTCGGCCACCTGCTGCCCGGCCCATGGCTGCACATCCAGCGCCGGGTTGTACGGGCGGAGCAGCTTGGACCCGGCGCGCACCGCGGCCGGGCCGAACCGGGCCCCGGGCCGGTAGGACACCCCGGAGTCGAACGGGATGCCGAGCAGCGCGACATCGGCAGTGCCGACGTCCGGCAGCCGGGGCAGCCGGGCGAACGTGTCCGGGCCTGCGAAGCGGGGTACCTCCCGCCCGTCGGGCGGCCCGGCAGGCGGCTGCGTCACGCCTCCTCCCCGGGCAGCAGCAGCAGCTTCCCGGTCGTCCGCCGCCCGGCCAGGTCTTCGTGCGCCTGGGCCGCCTCGTGCAGCGGGTACCGGCCGCCGACCCGGACCGACAGCCGGCCCTCGCTGATCCAGCGGAACAGGTCGCCGGCCCGCCAGAGCAGTTCTTCCCGGGTAGCCACGTAGTGCGCCAGCGTCGGCCGGGTGACGAACAGCGACCCGGCCGGGTTGAGCCGCTGCAGGTCGAACGGTGGCACCGGCCCGCTGGCCGCGCCGTACAGCACCAGATACCCGCGCCGCCGCAGCGCGGCCAGGCTGGCTTCGAACGTGGCCTGCCCGACGCCGTCGTACACCACGGCCGCCCCGCCGCCGTCAGGGCCGCCGCCGGCCACCCGGCGCACCACGTCGCCGAAGTCCTCGTAGCCGGCCACGAAGTCCGCGCCTGCCTGCTGGGCCAGCTTCGCCTTGGCCGGGCTGGAGGTGGTGGCCACCACGATGCCGCCGCGCATCTTGACCAGCTGGGTGAGCAGCAGGCCGACCCCGCCCGCGGCCGCGTGCACCACCACCGGGTCGTCCTGGCTGACCGGGAAGGTGCTGTAGCACAGGTAGTGCGCGGTCATGCCCTGCAGCAGCACGGCCGCGGCCGTGGCCAGGTCGATGCCGTCCGGCACCGGTACCGCCGACGCCGCGGCCAGCACGGCCTGGTCCGCATAGCAGCCGCCCGCCCCGGTCCAGGCGACCCGGTCGCCCACCGCGAACCCGGTCCCGGGCCCGGTGGCGGTGACCGTGCCGGCCCCCTCCTGGCCGAGCACGAACGGCAGCTCGCGGGCGTACGGGTAACGGCCTTCCCGGGCGTAGATGTCGGCGAAGTTGACGCCGGCCGCGGCCACGTCCACCAGCAGCTCCCCCGGCCCTGGCTGGGCGGCCGGGATGTCTTTGACCTGGAGTACCTCGGGGCCGCCGTGCTCGCCCACCATCACTGCGCGCATGAGATCATCCTCTCCTGCGCGCGGGGCGATGTCAGCGGGCTTGGCTGACCTCGCCCTGGTTGAACTGCCGGGCCTCGCCCTGGTTGAACTGCCGGGCCGCGGCCCGGCCCAGGGTGGTGAGCCGGTCGAACACGCGCCGGTTCAGCGCGGGCCTGAGCTGGCCGCCGCGCGCCGTGTCCTGGCTGCCGTCCTCCGCCGCCGGCAGCAGCCGGTCCGTGGCCTGCAGCAGCAGGCTGGTCAGCCCCGGGATCACTCCGGCGCCCCGGGCGGCCAGCTGGCCGAGCGGGGTGAGGATCAGCTCGGCGCGGCGGCGCCGCATGGCCGCCACGATCTGCCGGGCCGCCCGTTCCGCGTCCATCGACAGCAGCGGCAGGCTGGCGCCCAGCGAGAACCAGGTGAACTCGGCGTCCTGGCGGCCGCTGAACTCGGCGTTCAGGTGCGAGCCGGTACGCATCAGCCCGGGCACCACGGTGGTCACGGTCACCGGCCCGCGGCCCAGCTCGGCCCGCAGGCCCTCGGAGAACGCCACCGCCCCGAACTTGGCCACGCAGTACGGCAGCAGGTGCGGGACGCTCACCTTGCCCCCGATCGAGGTGATGTTCACGATCCGGCCGTGTCCCTGCTCCCGCATCACCGGCAGTGCGGCCAGCGTGATGCGGACCGGGGCCAGCGCCATCGTGCGGACCGCGGTCTCGTAGTCGCGGGCCGTGGTGGTCTGCACCGGCCCGACCTGGATCAGCCCGGCGTTGTTGACCAGGATGTCCAGCCGGCCGTACTGCTGCACCGCGGTGCCGATCAGCCGTTCCGGGGTGCCGGCCTCGTCCAGGTCGGCGGCCACCGGGGTCACCTCCGCCCCGGCCGCCCGCAGCTCGCTGGCCGCGCGGCTGAGCTCCTCGCTGTCCCGGGCGCAGATCACCAGGCGTACTGACTGCCGGGCCAGCTCATGGGCCAGCAGCAGGCCCAGCCCCCGGGACGCCCCGGTGATGACCGCCACTTCGCCGGTGATGTCGTCCGGCGCAAACCGTGCTTTCAAGACGAATGCCTCCCCTCGGCCGCGGCCAGCTGCCTCGCTGGCTCGCTGCCACGCTGGCTCGCTGGCTCGCGTGGCGCCGCTACCCGGGGCCGCCGGGCCTTAACCAGGGCGGTGCACGGACAGGCCCGGGACGCTATCCCAGCCGAGGATGGTCAGGATTGCTTCTAGCTGGGCTGACATCCCGGACAGCACGACGCAACGGCGGCCGACATCGGTGAGCCCGATCAGGGCCCGGAGCCCCGCTAGGTCGCAGTACCGCACGCCGGACAGGTCGAGGTGCAGTTCAGCGGCGCCCACGGCCGCCTCGCTGAGACAGCGGACCAGTACCGGGTAGGTCTCCTCGTCGATCTCGCCCGCGAGTGCCAGCCGGCCATCACCGGTGCGGGAGACCCGCAGCACCCCGTCGTCGTAACAGGACCGGCACCGCGCGGTCCGCGCGCGACGTACCCCACGGCCGCTCATCAGACCTCCTGGTCACACTGACGGAACGGACCTCGCCAGCTGCTGCCAGAAGGAGCCGCCGCGGTGCGAGCCGCGCGGCGCGATGACGGAACGTCGAGGCTGGATCACCGCAAGGGCTGGGCGGTGTCGTGACGACATGTCGAGTATGCCCCAGGCTGGCCAGCACGCAAAAGAGTGGACTAGGCAGAGAATGACAACCAGGGGTTGACATTGACAACATGGGGTTGTCAAACTGGTCTCATGGCCAAGTACCCGGAATCCGCCGCCGAGCAGGAAACATTCCGCCGCCTCAAGGAGGTCCGCGCGCAGGCGCTCGAACATCTCAAGATGGCGCGAATGCTGCATAGCCAGCGCCGTGACCTGATCCGCAGCCTGACCGCGGACGGCTTCTCCCAGGCCGACATCGCCCGCGAGATGGGCGTCACCCGGCAGGCGATTCAGAAGATGCTGGCCTGACCGTTCAGTAGGCCCGCGCGAAGATCACCCGCTTGCCGTAGCCGGACGGCTTGCCGCAGCGGACACAAGTGCCCTGCTCGGGCTGGCCGTCCAGCGGGATGCAGCGGGGAGTGGCCGTGGTTTCCGCCTTGATCTCTTCTTCACAAGCCTCCCCGCCACAGTGCAGCGCCAGCGCCCAGCCGGCCGCCACGGCGGCGGTGAACTCAGGCCAGGAGTTGACCACGGCCGTGTGGTCATCGCGGAAATCGGCGGCCCGCCGCGCCAGCATCGCCTGGAACGCGGCCAGTTCGGCCGCCAGCCGGCCGGCGGCCGCGCCGAGCGGGATGGCCTGCTTGCCGGCGTCCGGCTGCGGGTAATTCAGGCGGCGGGCCAGCAACGCGGTACCCGCGGCCAGTTCCCGCTGGCCAAGCTCGAGCCGGAGCGGCACCCCGCGCATCTCCCAGTCATTGAACTTGAAGCCCGGGGATACGTGCGGCCGGTCGTCGACGTGCGCCCGGATACCCGCATGCCGCAGCGTGGCCGCCAGTTCGGCCGCCACGGCCAGCGCCGGCCCGGCCTGTTCGCCCCGCCCGATCGGGACGATCACCACCTGGTAGGGCGCCAGCGCCGGTGGCAGCACCAGGCCCTTGTCGTCACCGTGGGTCATGATCAGGGCGCCGATCATCCGGGTGGTCATGCCCCAGGAGGTGGTGTGGCACAGTTCGGCCGTGCCGCTCTCGCCGGTGTAGGTGATGCCGAATGCCGCCGCGAAGTTCGTGCCCATGAAGTGTGAGGTGCCCGCCTGCAGGGCGCGCCCGTCCCGCATCATGCCCTCGATCGTGAACGTGCGCTCGGCCCCGGCGAACCGCTCCCGGGGCGTCTTCTCGCCCGGCACCGTGGCCAGTGCCGCGGTCTGCACGCAGACGTCCTGGTAGAAACCCAGCGCCAGCATGGTCTCGGCGGTCGCATCAGCCTCGGTGGCGTGCGCGGTGTGGCCTTCCTGCCAGAGGAACTCGGTGCTGCGCAGGAACATCCGGGGCCGCAGCTCCCAGCGGAGCACGTTGGCCCACTGGTTCAGCAGCAGCGGCAGGTCACGGTGCGAGCTGATCCACTTGGCCATCATCTCGCCGATGATCGTTTCCGACGTAGGCCGGATAACCAGTGGCTCGTCCAGTTCCTTGCCGCCCGCGTGGGTGACCGTGAACAGCTCGGGCGCGAACCCCTCGACGTGCTCGGCTTCGCGCTCCAGGTAGCTCTGCGGGATGAGCAGCGGGAAGTAGGCGTTCTGGTGCCCGGTGTCCTTGATCCGCCCATCCAGGTCCGCCTGCAGCAACTCCCAGATCCGGTATCCGTACGGCCGGATCACCATGCTGCCCCGGACCGGCCCCCGGTCCACCAGTTCGGCGCGGACGACGACATCGTTGTACCAGGCCGAGAAGTCCTCGCTCTGCGGGGTCACGCTGCGCTCATCGCGGGCCATGATTGGCACGCTCTCGCATCCAGCCGCGCGGCGCGAACGATTTTCCTGGCTGGTGCCGCCCTGGTCAGGCGCCGACGTAGGCCGCGAGGTGCTGGCCGGTCAGCGTGGCGCGGGTCTTGACCAGGTCGGCCGGCCTGCCCTCGAACACGATCCGGCCGCCGTCGTGGCCGGCCCCGGGGCCGAGGTCGATGATCCAGTCGGCGTGCGCCATGACGGCCTGGTGGTGCTCGATGATGATGACCGACTTGCCCGCGTCGACGAGCCGGTCGAGCAGGCCGAGCAACTGCTCGATGTCGGCCAGGTGCAGGCCGGTGGTGGGCTCGTCGAGGACGTAGATGCCGCCCTGCTCGGCCATGTGGGTGGCCAGCTTGAGCCGCTGCCGCTCACCGCCGGACAGGGTGGTGAGTGGCTGGCCGAGGGTGAGATAGCCGAGCCCGACGCCGGCCAGCTGGCCGAGGATCTTGTGTGCCGCAGGCGTGCGTGCCTGGCCGGTGCCGAAGAACTCCCCGGCCTCGGCCACCGACATCGCCAGCACCTCGCTGATGTCCCGGCCGCCGAGGTGGTATTCCAGCACCGACGTGTCGAACCGCTTCCCCTCGCACTCCTCGCACGTGGTGGCGACGCCAGCCATCATGGCCAGGTCGGTGTACACGACCCCAGCGCCGTTGCAGTTCGGGCAGGCGCCCTCGGAGTTGGCACTGAACAGCGCCGGCTTCACGCCGTTGGCCTTCGCGAACGCCTTGCGGATCGGGTCGAGCAGCCCGGTGTACGTCGCCGGGTTGCTCCGCCGCGAGCCGCGGATCGCGGCCTGGTCGACGGTCACCACTCCGTCCCGGCCGGCCACCGAGCCGTCGATCAGCGAGCTCTTGCCCGACCCGGCCACACCGGTCACCACCACCAGCGCGCCGAGCGGGATATCCACGTCGACGTGCCGCAGGTTGTGGGTGCTGGCGCCGCGCACCTCCAGTGCCCCGGACGGTGTCCGCACCGACGGCTTCAGGGCGGCCCGGTCGTCCAGGTGCCGCCCGGTGAGTGTGCCGCTGGCCCGCAGCCCGTCCACGGTGCCCTCGAACACCACCTCGCCACCGGCCGTGCCGGCCCCGGGCCCGAGGTCGACGACGTGGTCGGCGATCGCGATCGCCTCCGGCTTGTGCTCCACCACCAGCACCGTGTTGCCCTTGTCGCGCAGTTGCAGCAGCAGCCCGTTCATCCGCTGGATGTCATGCGGGTGCAGTCCGATGGTGGGCTCATCGAAGACGTAGGTGATGTCGGTGAGCGAGGAGCCAAGGTGGCGGATCATCTTGGTGCGCTGCGCCTCGCCGCCCGAGAGCGTGCCCGACGGGCGGTCCAGGCTCAGGTAGCCCAGCCCGATCTCGGCGAACGAGTCGAGGGACTGCTGCAGCGCCGCCAGCAGCGGTGCGACGGACGGCTCGTCCAGTCCCCGCACCCATTCGGCGAGGTCGCTGATCTGCATCGCGCACGCATCGGCGATGTTGATCCCGCGGATCCGCGATGACCGGGCCGCCTCGCTGAGCCGGGTTCCGGCGCAGTCCGGGCAGACGGTGAAGGCGACCGCCCGGTCCACGAACGCCCTGATG
>DATCUG010000095.1:0-2810 GCA_036567525.1 Streptosporangiaceae bacterium
GGCGGGGTCAGCCGCTGCCCGGGATGCTGGGCACCACCCACTGGATCACGCCAACCGAGCCGGCCCCGCTCTGCAGCACGACCCGCAGCTTGGTCGTGGTTACCGAGCCGAACGTGACCTGGTTGAACGTGTTGTCCGCGATCGGGTACGTGCCTGGGCTGGGCACGTCCACGAACGCGCTGCCGTTCCAGTACTGCACGGTCCACGACGCGGGCAGCCGCACCCCGCCGCCGTCGTCCAGGAAGTACACCGAGCTGCCGTTGGTGGTGACCGGCTGGTTCCAGTCCAGCTCGATCCACTGCTGACCGGTCTCCGGCCAGCAGCCCCAGCGGATGTCCTGGCTGTCGTTGGACGAGGTCGGGTAGACGCCGTCGTTGATCGCGGTGACGTGCTCCCACGGCGAGGTGTAGGACGCCGACGGGGTCGCGGTCAGCGCCAGGTCAGTCGCGCCGGGCGGCAGCGGCAGCGGCCGCTGGGCGTGCACCCACTGTTCCGCGCTCACCGAGCCGGACGCGCTGTCCGGCGCGGTGTAGCTGACCGACACGATCAGCCCGTTGCCGCCGGTGGCGTCACTGGCCGGGGTCACGTGCCAGCTGACCGTCTGCGACTGGCCCGGCCCGATGCTGCTGAAGCTGGCCGGCGACGTGGCCTGCACCGTCCAGCCGGCCGGAGCCCGCAGCGCGACCTGGACGTTGCTGATCGTGGTCTGCCCCGGGTTCTTGATGGTGGCCGACGCGGTGGTCTGCACCCCCGAGGTCAGCGTGGGCTGGCTGTGCGTGCCCGGCACCGTGCTGGCCACCTGGACGGCCACGGTCGGCCTGGCCGAGTTGCCGAGCAGCACGGACACGGCCCGCGCACCCGGGTTCAGCCGCACCGAGTGGCTCGCGGCGTCATAGCGCCCGCCGGACACGCTCCGCACCCCGGCGTCCGCGAACACCGGCAGCTGCACCTGCACGTCCCCGGTGGGTGCCGCGCCGGTCAGCGCGACCTGCACGACCCGGCCCGCGCCAGCCCGGCCGCTGGTGCGCAGGAGCACCCCATAGGTGGCCCGCCGCCCCGAGTTCTCGTCATACGACGCGGTCAGGTTGTCCACCGAGATGGACTGCCCGGGCACGATCCACGCGTCCGGCACGCCTCGGCCGATGTACAGCGCCGTGTGGTAGCTGAACGTCCCGCCAGAACCGGAACCGGAAGACGACACCAGCCCCGAAGCGACCAGCGACTGGAGCAGCGTCTGCGTCTGCCCGGCCATCGGCCAGGCGTACGGCACCGCACCGAACTGCGGCGCGGCGTGGCTGCCCTGCCACGGGTTGTTCGGGTTGGGGGCCGACCCGTTCGCCTCCCACCAGGCGTTCGGCCCGCCGGTGGTGGTGTTGATCTGCCACGCGTAACTGGTGATCGGCAGATCCCGGTAGGCGTTGCTGTACAGCCCGGCCGCCGAGTACGCGGTGTTCAGCGCGACGCTGTAGCCGGTGTAGGCGCCGAACGACGGGTACGGCACGCCGGTGCCGTCGAGCCGGCTGAACCCCATCTGGTACAGGTTGTCGATCTGGGCCGGGTCACCGAGGATCCCGCTGAGCTGGCCGCCCTGCAGGAAGATGTCCCACGGGTTCTCGCCCCACAGCGCCTGCGAGGCCCAGTTCGCGTCGTTGGCCGAGTTGCACCGGTCGGCGGTGACCGGCTGGTTCACCTCGCAGGGCAGGAACGCGAAGTCGTTCGCCTTCTGGTTGGCGGCCAGCCCGGCGTTGGTCGCGTTCAGCAGGCTGGTGTACTGGCTCTGCGCCCACTGCGCCTCGGCGGTGTCGCCGATCCGGCTGGCGATGTACTTGTAGGCGGCCAGCCCGGCCAGCGCGGTCTCGTCGTCGAACAGCCAGACCCCACCGGAGTCGTTGTCGAAGGAGAACTTGAGATAGCCGGTGCTGGCGTTGAGCTGGTTCAGGAAGTCGGTGTGCATCAGCGTGTACAGGCTCGGGCCCCACGGGCTCGGCCCGCTGGCGTCGTCATGGAAGTACTTGCTGACGAACGCCGTGTCGTTGGTCATCTCCAGGTAGTCGGCCCAGGCCAGCGGGGTGCGCCACGGCCCGTCCCAGTACCAGTTCGCGCCCTTCTCGTCGAAGTTCGGGTCCTCGGAGATCCGTCCGGTCAGCAGCAGGTTCTGCGCGTCGGTGAAGTCACCGAGCTGGAACCGGTTGGCCAGGATCCCGGGCAGGTCGTGGTTGAGCAGCCAGTCATAGTTGTTCGCGCCGGAGAACGGCGCCTTGCCGACCTGGACGATCCGGGTATACACGAACGCGGCCTTGTACGCGTTGTCCAGCGCGGCGCCGGGATCGGCCAGCCCGCCGGTGTTTGGCAGCGTGATGTTTGGCAGCGACAGCCGCGGGATCACCGCTAGCCGCCCAGTCCAAAACCGGACCATGTGTCCGAACGCCCACTGATACGACTGGGCGCCGCCCTGGCCCGGAGACTGGCTGAGGGTCGCGGGCGCGGGCAGCGGGTTCCCTGACCCGAACGTGTCCACGGCCGCGACGAAGTCGTGGTGCACGGTCGCCCCGGCCGGCACGGTGTCCGGGGCCTGGCCGAGCGGCACCAGGTTGGGGCCGGACTGGCCGGCTGGCACGGTGACCGCGGACGAGCCCTGGTTGGTCACGCTGACCCGGGTGTACACCAGCTCGACCGGGCTGCCGCCGATGGTCTGCTTGTCCGCGAAGTCGGTGATCGAGATGGCTACGTTGTTCCGGGTGAAGCTGGTGGTCAGCGCGGGCAGGTAGCCGTCGGCCATGGTCCACCTGACCGAGCCAGGCGCGGGCGCC
>DATCUG010000096.1:0-4078 GCA_036567525.1 Streptosporangiaceae bacterium
TCTTCGTCGGCCCACCGCCGCAGGCCATCGAGGCCATGGGCTCCAAGATCGCGGCCAAGGAGCTGATGGCGGCGGCCGGCGTCCCGGTGCTTCCTAGCATTACCATCCAGGGCGACCAGCCTCCCAACGACGCCGAAATCAAAAAGATCGGCTTCCCGCTGCTGGTCAAGGCGGCGTTCGGTGGTGGCGGCCGGGGCATGCGGGTGGTCCGCGACCCGGCGGACCTGGAAGCCGCCGTGGCCAGCGCGCGCCGCGAGGCGGCGGCCGCGTTCGGCGACGGCACCGTGTTCCTGGAGCGCTACCTGGACGCGCCCCGGCACATCGAGGTGCAGATCTTCGGCGACACGCACGGCACCCTGGTGCACCTGTTCGAGCGGGAGTGCTCGATCCAGCGCCGCTACCAGAAGATCCTCGAAGAGGCGCCGTCACCGGCGGTGGACGAGGCGCTGCGCCAGGAACTGGGCGAGGCGGCCATCGCCGCGGGCAAGGCCATCGGCTACACCGGCGCCGGCACGGTGGAGTTCGTCCTCGACCAGAGCCAGCGGTTCTACTTCCTCGAAGTCAACACCCGGCTCCAGGTCGAGCACCCGGTCACCGAACTGGTCACCGGCCTGGACCTGGTCGCGCTGCAACTCCAGGTGGCCGAGGGCGAGCCACTGCCGCCCGAGGTCCGGCTGGCCACGCTGACCGGCCACGCGATCGAGGCCCGGCTGTACGCCGAGGACGTGGCGGCCGGCTTCCTGCCCGCCACCGGCACGCTGCGCGCGTTCGAGGTCCCGGACCTGCCCGGCATCCGCCTGGACGCCGGGGTGGCGGCCGGCTCCCAGGTCGGCCTGCACTACGACGCGATGCTGGCCAAGGTGATCGCGCACGGCCCGACCCGGGACGGCGCCCGCCGCCGGCTGGCCCGGGCCCTGGCCGGGACCCGGCTGCACGGCGTGACCAGCAACCGGGACCTGCTGGTCGGCATCCTCCGCGAGGAAGAATTCCAAACCGGCCGGATCGACACCGGCTACCTGGCCCGGCACGACCCGGCCGAACTGGCCCGGTCCTGGCGCGACCCAGCCGCCCCCCGGCTGCACGCACTGGCCGCCGCGCTGGCCGGCCAGGCAGCCCGCCGGGCCACCGCGCCGGTGCTGCCAACCATCCCGTCCGGCTGGCGCAACGTGCCGAGCGGGCCGCAGCGGGTCCGCTTCGCCGGCCAGGACGGCGAGATCGAGGTGGCATATCAGTTCCGCGGCACTGGCGTTAAGGCGGAAATAGACGGTACGGACCTGCCCGGTCTGCTGCTCCGCTCAGCCACCGCGGAGCTGGTGGTCGCCGACATCGACGGGGTGCGGCGCGAGTTCACCGTCCGCCAGGACGGCGGCACCTGGGACGTGGACAGCTCCCTGGGCAGCACCGAGCTGACCGAGCTGCCCCGGTTCCCCGACCCGCAGTCCCGCACCGCCCCGGGCTCGCTGCTGGCCCCGATGCCCGGCACCGTGGTCCGGCTCGACGTCGCACCCGGCGCACACGTCACAGCGGGCACCCCGATCGTGGTGCTGGAGGCGATGAAGATGGAGCACAGCGTGTCCGCGCCACACGACGGGGTGGTGACCGACATCGAGGTGACCGGCGGCCAGCAGGTGGACGTGGGCACCGTGCTGGCCGTGGTGGACCCCCTGGTGAAAAATGACTGAGCAGCCAGTAACGTACGAGCGGCGCGGCCCGGCGGCCTGGCTGACCATCAACCGCCCGGCGGCCCGCAACGCGCTGAACCAGGCGGTCCGCGACGGCCTGTGGCACGGCGTGCGCCGGTTCAACGCCGACGGCGACGCGAAGGTGCTGGTCCTCACCGGGTCCGGGGACAAGGCGTTCTGCGCCGGCGCCGATCTCAAGGAGATGGCCAGCGAGGCACTGGAAATCCCGCCGCCAGACTTCCTGCCCCAGTTCGGCCGCAACATCGACGTGCCCAAGCCCACCATCGCCGCGGTCAACGGCGTCGCCTACGCGGGCGGGTTCGCGCTGGCCCAGCAGTGCGATCTGTGCCTCGCGGCGGACACCGCGACATTCGCCATCACCGAGGTCAAGGTGGGCCGGGGCGCGCCGTGGGCCGCGCCGCTGCCGTGGCTGATCCCGCCCCGGGTGGCCATGCAGATCCTGCTCACCGGTGACCCGATCACCGCCCAGCGGGCACACGAGATCGGCCTGGTCAACGACGTGGTCCCGGCGGCCGGCCTGACAGCAAAGGCACAAGAGCTGGCCGAGCGGATCGCGGCCAACGCCCCGCTGTCCGTGCTGGCCGCCAAGCGCACCGTCCGGCTGGCCGCCGAGCACCCGCTGGCCGCGGCGTTCGAAGAAGCCGACCAGATCTGGGCCCCGGTGTACCAGAGCGAGGACGCACAGGAAGGCCCGGCCGCGTTCCGTGCGAAGCGGCCGCCGGCCTGGAAGGGGCGCTGACCGGTGCCCGCCGACCTGGCCGGGCTGCTGGCCGACCTGGCCGCCGAGACCGCGGTGCTCGACGGCCTGATCGCGAACCTGGACGACCGGAGCTGGCGGGCACCCACCCCGTCACCCGGCTGGTCCATCCAGGACCAGGTCACCCACCTGGCCTACTTCGACGAGACCGCGGCCCGGGCGGCCACCGACCCGGACGGGTTCCGGGCCGAGGCGGCCGAGCTGATGCGGCGCGGCGACACGTTCCCGGACGAGATCGCCCGCCGCTTCGCGACGCTGCCGCCCGCCGAGGCGCTGGCCTGGTTCCGCCGCGCCCGGGAAGGCTACCTGGTCACGTTCCGCCGCCTGGACCCACGGCAGCGCCTGCCCTGGTACGGCCCGGACATGAGCGCGGCCAGCTCGGCCACCGCCCGGCTGATGGAAACGTGGGCGCACGGCCAGGACGTCGCGGACGCGCTGGGCGTCACGCGCCCACCGTCCGCGCGGCTGCGGCACGTGGCGCACCTGGGCGTCAGCACGTTCCACTTCACGTTCCGGCTGAACGCCCGTGCCGTGCCGGTCACCCCGGTCCGGGTCGAGCTGACCGGGCCGGATGGAGACCAGTGGGCCTGGGGCCCGGCCGACGCGGCCAACCGGGTGACCGGCCCGGCGCTGGACTTCTGCCTGGCCGTAACCCAGCGCCGCCACCTGGACGACCTCGCGCTGAACGTCACCGGCCCGGTGGCCACCGAGTGGATGTCGATCGCCCAGGCGTTCGCCGGCCCGCCTGGCCCGGGCCGCCAGCCCGGCCTGCCGGTACCTGGGAGCGTCCAGTGAACCGGCCGGTCCTCATCGCGAACTGCTCCGGGTTCTACGGGGACCGGATCGAGGCCGCCCGGGAGATGGCCGAGGGCGGCCCGATCGACGTGCTGACCGGCGACTACCTGGCCGAGCTGACCATGCTCATCCTGTGGAAGGCCCGGCAGAAAGACCCCGACGCGGGCTACGCCCGGACGTTCCTCACCCAGCTCGAGCAGGTGCTGGGCACGTGCCTGGACCGCGGCATCAAGATTGTCGCCAACGCGGGCGGGCTGAACCCGGCCGGCCTGGCCAGCCAGATCCACGGCCTGGCGGCCCGGCTCGGCCTGGCCCCGAAGGTCGCCTGGGTCGAGGGCGACGACCTGTCCGGCCGGCTGGACAGCCTGCTGGCGGCCGGGCACCCGCTGGCTAACACGGACACCGGCCAGCCGCTGGCCGCCGCCCCGGCCAAACCGGTCACGGCCAACGCCTACCTGGGCGGCTGGGGCATCACCGCCGCGCTGGCCGCGGGCGCGGACGTCGTGGTCTGCCCGCGGGTGACCGACGCGTCGCTGGTCACCGGCCCGGCCGCGTGGTGGCACGGCTGGGCCCGGGAGGACTACGACCGGCTGGCCGGTGCGCTGGTGGCCGGGCACGTGATCGAGTGCGGCCCGCAGGCCACCGGCGGCAACTACTCCTGGCTGGACGAGATCACCGACCGGCGCTACCCGGGCTTCCCGGTCGCCGAGGTGGCGGCGGACGGCAGCGCGGTGATCACCAAGCACCCGGGCACCGGCGGCCTGGTGTCGCCGGGCACGGTCACCGCCCAGCTGCTGTACGAGATCGCCGAGCCCGCCTACCG
>DATCUG010000097.1:0-12444 GCA_036567525.1 Streptosporangiaceae bacterium
TCCGGGCGTGGCGGCCGCGGCCGCCGCGCCACCCGCGCTGACCACCAGTGCGGGCATCGCCAGGCCGGCGAGTACCAGTACCGCCCGCTGACGCACCGTCCTTTGACGCACCGTCCGTTGACGCACAGCCATGGCGCACACTCCCTGCGGCTCTCACAGGTGTGACGCTTCAGCCGGCCGCGAAGGTTACCTCCAGGTAAAGCGAAGCCCGGCCGAGTGTCACGGACGACTCTCTGTCATCCAGGACACCCAGGCCGGGCATCGTGCTGAGTGGAGGTGGCGGGAATCGAACCCGCGTCCTTCAGTACCTCACCAGGGCTTCTCCGAGCGCAGCCTGCTTCGCTTTTCTCAGCCCCGGCGGTCCTGCAGGCCGGCCACCGACGGGCTCAGTCGCTGTTTAGTGTCCCGCTCGGCCCCGCGACCGGGCCAAACGGTGGATCCTCCTAGCTGATGCCAGACACCGGGCCGGAGGCGTTCCCGGGCTGACAACCCCTAACTCGCGTCAGGCCGCGAGGGCGAGGTGAGTGCGCTTAACATTGGCACTTATAAATGTGCGGTCACAGTGTTAACGAGGTTATGTCCGCCGTCCTCGGCTCGCTTCCCCTGGATCAACCACTGAAGTCGAAGCCTGTCACCCCCTGTGGGCAACCCTTGTTGAGTTATCAAACTGCCGTGCGTCACGCAGTCGGTCAGCACACGGTGACTCACGACCGTACTGGAGTCAACGCCCGAGCACCAACCGGAATTCCGTCCCGTACCACAAGATGCCCGATGGGCCGCCCGCGAAGCGGGCCCCATCGGGCATCTCACGTGGTGATGAGATACCCCCGTGGACGCTGGCGGTGGCCGAAGTGCGCCCACGGGGGCCGACCGGCAGGGTCGGGGCCGGTCTTATGCCCGGACCTCCCCCGAGATGAGGTCCGGTTCTCATCACGGCGACTGGGGCGCAACCCCCCAAGCGGCTCCCAGTCAATAGTTAAGACGCCGGCCGGTGCACCGTTGGTTGCTCAGAGTCACAAAAAACCTGGCCGAGTTCACGCTCCGCAGTCAGCGGGCTGCCCCTTATCCGCCCAAACCGGCCAGGAACGACCGGCCCAGCGGGACCGCCGAGCCGCCCGGGCCCTTGCTCAACTGCAGCACGGCGAACGCCACGCCGCCCCGGTACCCGACGAACCAGTGCGCCCACCACTTGCTGCCCGGGGTCATCTGGGCCGTGCCGACCTGCCCGGACACCGGCTGGCCACCCACGTTGGCCGACCTGGCGGCACCGTTGGTCACCACCGCCCGCATGAGCTGGCGGAGCGCCCCCACGGTCTGCGCACCTGCTACCGCGCGCGGGCTCAGGCCGGGGTCGGGCGGCGAGGTGACCAGCACCGGCGGGTGCCAGGTGCCCGCGTCCACGCCCGCCGCGACCAGGGCCATGTTCAGCGGGCTGACCTCGACGCCCTGCTGGCCCACCGTGTTCGCGGCCAGGCCGGCCTGGGTCACCGCGGGCTGGAACGAGCCGGTGAACGCGCTGAGCGGCAGCTTCCAGTTCAGGCCAAGCCCGAAGTTCGAGGCGCTGCTAGCCAGCCTGGACCCGGTCAGCCCCAGCGACAGGGTGGTGAACGCGGTCCCGCAGGACTGCTCGAAATCACTGCTGAACGGCGGTGCCGCGCCCAGCCGGGGCGCGGCCGGCACGTTGCTGAACGTCCGGCCGCCCACGTTGGTGCTGGCCCGGCACGGGATCGGCGTGTCCAGCGACACCTTGCCGCCGGACAGCAGCGCGGCGGTGGACACGATGGTGAACGCGTTGCCTGGCTGGTACTGGCCGTCCAGCGGGTCGATCTTCGGGGCGCCGGCCGCGTTCCGGTTGGCTACGGCGAGAACGTGCCCGTTGGACGAGTTGACCGCGATGATGGCCGCGGCCGACGGCTGGCTGGCCAGCGCCCGGTCCGCGGCCGTCTGCACGCCACCGTCGATGGTGGTGCGCACCGGGGTACCGGGCTGGCCGTCCCACTTCTTGAGCACAGCCACCTGGTGACCCGCCGCGTTCTCGGTCACCACCATGGTCTGCGGTGAGCCGGCCAGCATCCGCTGGTAGACCTGCTGCAGCCCGGACACGCCCACCGTGGTGCCCGGCCGGTACGCGATGCCCTGCTGCTGCAGCGCGCGGGCGGTCTCGGTGCCGACCGACCCGGTCACGTCGCTGGCCACGCTGTTGAACAGGCGGCGGGTGACCCGGCGCATGGTCAGCCCGGGCACCTTGCCGAGCTTGTGGCGCAGTTTGCGGTACGCGGCCGGCTCCAGCGTCAGCAGGTCCAGCGGCTTCGACTGCGGCGCCGCGCGGATCACGCTGAGCACCTGCTCCGAATCCAGCCCGGTGGCCTGCGCGAACTTGGCCGCGGTGGCCTGCGGATCGCTCAGATCACCCGGGTGCACCTGGGCGAGCCATGCGGCGGACGGCCGGATCAGCGAGCCGCCGCCCGCGTCGAGGATGGGCGCCCGGTTCTGCGTCCGGGTCACCACGGCCATTCGCAGGCCCTGGCGCAGCCCCGGGTTGATGACCGCCGGGCTCCACATCACCTTCCATGATCCAGACAGCTTGCGCAGCGTGAAATGGCCGGTATAGTCCCAGGCCGCCCCATCCTGGCCCAGGTCGACGGAGGCATGGAAATAGGCCGTGGCGACCCCGGAATGCTGGCTGACCTGCCCCATCGACAGGTAATAGGCGGCCGCGCCCAGCTGCTGGTAGGCGGTGCGCAGCGCGGTGGTCACCGGGCCGGGCGGCCCGGTGGTCAGCGCGGCCGCCTCCTTGTACTGGCCCTGGGCCCAGGCCAGCAGGAAGTTCTGCGCGGCCGGCTCGGCGGATGGCTCGCCACTGACGATGCCGGTGGCGATGCCGGCCACCAGGAGGGCAGCCGCCAGCCCGGCAGCCCCCAGCTTGAGCTGCCGCGACCTCGAGCGCAGGCCGCTCACGACTCCCCCGGCGCCGCCGCTGCGCGGTGCGTGTCCGCCGACGGCAGGCTGCGGATCACGCTTCACTGAGACGAAGGGCGTGACGGGCTTACGGGCAGCCGCGTGCGCCCCACGTCTACGGTAGGAGGCCACGGCCTGCTTCGCCATCAGCCCCGCCGCCGGAAGGCACGTTCCACCTCCCGGGCGGCGTCGCGTTGCGCCAGGTCATGGCGCTTGTCATAGGTACGTTTGCCGCGTGCCAGGGCAAGTTCGACCTTGACCCGGCCATCTTTAAAATACAGCGCCAACGGCACAATGGTGAGCCCGCGTTCCGCCGTTTTGGCGGCCCACCGGTCGATCTCCTGGCGGTGCAGCAGCACTTTGCGCGGCCGGCGTGGTTCATGGTTGGTCCAGGTGCCTTGGGTGTACTCGGGGATATGCACCCCGTGCAGCCAGACCTCTCCATCCTCGATCTGGGCAAACCCGTCAGTCAGCGACGCGCGCCCGGCCCGCAGTGACTTGACCTCGGTCCCGGTGAGCACCAGGCCACCCTCGACGGTGTCCTCGATGTGGTAGTCGTGCCGGGCCCGCCGGTTGCGGGCAATGACCATGGACTGCTGCTGCCTGGACGTGGTGGATGCCATGGTTCAGCGTCCGCCGGGCTCAGGCGCGTAGGTAGCGCCTGAGCGTGAGGAAGGACGTGACGCCACAAAGCACCACTCCCATGACCATGGCCAGGACGATGACCTCGATGAGGTCGGCCAGGCTCAGTTGCACGTTGTAGGGGAAGTACTGCTGCAGCGTATCCAGACCCATGGTCTTGACCGCGACGAGCAGCGCGGCTGCGATCAGCCAGCCGAACATCCCCGCGATGACTCCTTCCAGCAGGAAGGGTAGCTGAACGTAGAAGTTGGACGCGCCAACCAGCCGCATGATGCTGGTCTCCCGGCGCCGGTTGAACGCGGACAGCCGGATGGTGTTGGCGACCAGCAAGATCGCCGCGATGACCAGGATGATCGCGGTGATGATGACCGCGTCCCGGGCCCCGTTCAGCAGCTTGTAGAAGTTGGACAGGATCGACTGCACGTTGACGATGTTGTCCACCCCGGGGCGGCCCTGCACGGTGCCCGCCACCACGCCGTAGTCGGCCTGCGCGTTGGCCAGCTTGACCTGGAAGGAGTCCGGGATCTCGTTCTGCGTGACCAGGCTGGAGAACGACCTGTCCTGGGCGAAGTCCTGCTTGAACCGGGCGTACGCCTGGGCCTGCGACTCGTAGTAGACGTGCTGCACGCCGTGCGAGCGCAGCGAGAGCAGGTCGTTGTAGATCTGCTGCCGTTCGGCCGCGGTGGCCGGGCCGTTCTGCTTGCACTGCGGGCTGACACTGGTCGTGGTGCACAGGTAGATCGACAGCTGCACCCGGCCCTGCCAGTACGTCCGGGTGTTGTCCACCTGCTTGACGAACAGCAGCCCGGTGCCGAGCAGTGACAGGCTGATCGCCACCACGACGACCAGCGCAACCGTCATCGTGAGGTTGCGCCGGAGGCCGGTCCAGACCTCCTGAAACAGGAACTGTCCACGCATGGTTGCTTGAATCCCTCGGTAATTCCTCGGTATCCCGTACCGCCCAGACCCCGTCAGCGGCCCGCGCACAGGCCGCTGAGCTGGTCAGTACGCCTGGCCGTACACCCCGCGTGACTGGTCGCGCACGATCTTGCCGTACTCCAGCTCGATCACGCGCTTACGCATCGAGTCCACGATCGCCGCATCGTGTGTGGCCATGACGACCGTAGTCCCGGTCCGGTTGATCCGGTCGAGAACCTTCATAATCCCGATCGACGTGGCCGGGTCGATGTTCCCCGTCGGCTCGTCGGCCAGCAGGATCATCGGCCGGTTCACGAACGCCCGGGCCATCGCGACCCGCTGCTGCTCACCACCGGACAGCTCATGCGGCATCCGGTCGTGCTTGCCCTCCAGGCCGACCAGGTCCACCACTTCCGGCACCACCTTGCGGATGAACCGGCGTGGCTTGCCGATCACCTGCAGCGCGAAGGCCACGTTCTGGTAGACGTTCTTGTTCGGCAGCAGCCGGAAGTCCTGGAACACGCAGCCGATCCGCCGCCGCAGGTAGGGCACCTTCCAGTTGGTCAGCCGGGCCAGGTCCTTGCCGGCCACGTGGATCCTGCCCTCGGTCGGCTTCTCTTCCTTGAGGATGAGCCGCAGGAACGTCGACTTGCCCGCGCCGGACGAGCCGACCAGGAACACGAACTCACCCTTTTCGACGTCAATCGTGACGTTCTCCAGCGCCGGACGGCTCTGGCTCGGGTACGCCTTAGTGACGTTATCGAAGTGGATCACAGGCCCATCACTCGCTCGACGGAAAGGCGGGACCAGACGGCCGAATCCGGCCGCCACACAGGCCTTCCGGGCGCTGGCGAACTGTCCGGTTTGGCCACGGGCTAGTCTAGGGGGGAATGCGGCTCGCGGCGGGCAACACTACAGAACTGGCCCGGGCGGGCGCGGACCGGAGGGACCCAGGTGAGTTGTGAACACTTGATCTGCGCCCAGTGCGCGGGGCCTGTGGTCGAGGCACGCTGCCCCGCCTGTCAGGCCGCACGGGCCCAGGTACACCATCACTCCAGCCTGAGCAAGCCGCTCATCCTGGCCATCCTGCTCGCGCTCCTGCTGCTCGCGCTCTCCCTGCAGCTCGCGCATTAAACGCCTTATTTAGCCGAACGCCAGCGCCCGCCCAGTGGCCTTGCCACGGCGCGCGGCCCGCCGGTTAGCCGGTGGGGTTCTTCCGCAGCCACCTGATCTCGGCCTCGATGAAGTCGTCGATCTCGCCGTCCATCACCGCCGCCGTGTTCCCGGTCTCATAGCCGGTGCGCAGGTCTTTGACGTTCTGGTACGGGTGCAGCACGTAGTTTCGGATCTGGGTGCCCCAGCTGCCAGATGAGTCGCCGCGCAGCTCGGCCATCTTGGCCGCCTGCTCGGCCCGCTTGCGCTCCAGCAGCTTGGCCTGCAGCACCGCCATCGCGGTGGCCTTGTTCTGGATCTGGCTGCGCTCGTTCTGGCAGGACACCACGATCCCGGTGGGCAGGTGGGTCAGCCGCACCGCGGAGTCGGTGGTGTTCACGCCCTGGCCACCCGGGCCGCTGGACCGGTACACGTCCACCCGGATCTCGTCTTCCGGGATGTCGATGTGGTCGGCCTGCTCCACCACCGGGATCACGTCCACCCCGGCAAACGAGGTCTGCCGGCGGCCCTGGTTGTCGTACTTGGAGATGCGCACCATCCGGTGCGTGCCGTGCTCGCCGCGCAGCGTCCCGTAGGCGTACGGCGACTTGATCGCGAACGTGGTGGACTTGATGCCCGCCTCTTCCGCGTACGACGTGTCGTAGATCTCGCTCGGGTAGCCGTGCCGCTCGGCCCAGCGCAGGTAGATGCGCCGCAGCCCTTCGGCCCAGTCGGCCGCGTCGGCCCCGCCCGCCTGGGCGTTGATCGTGATCAGCGCCTCCCGGGCGTCGTATTCGCCGGACAGCAGCGTGCGCACCTCGAGCTGGTCGATCTCCTTGCGCAGCGCGGCCAGGTCGCGGGTGGCCTCTTCGCGGGTCGGTTCATCATGCTCTTGGTCTGCCAGCTCGAACATCACCCGGGTGTCGTCGAGGCGGCGCCGCAGGCTGTCCAGCCGGCTGAGTTCCCCCTCCAGGTAGGAGAGCCGGCGGGTGACCGCCTGAGCTTGCTCCTGGTCGTTCCAGAGCCCGGGGTCGGCGGCGCGGGCGCGCAGATTGTCTGCTTCACGCCGCATGGCCTCGGGATCGAGAACGGACTCCACGCTGGTAAGCGTCGACGACAGTTCCGAGAGTTCATTTGCGGGATCGGTACCTGCCATGCGGGAAAGCCTACGCGAGCGCAGGCATTCGAAAGGACGATCGCCCGCCAACTCACCCAGGATGTTCGGGAAGCGAACTCGCCGTCACGAGTGTCCGGATCGCCCGGACCGCGACGGACAGGGTGGCGACAGTGAACCGGTCGCTCTCCCAGATTTCGGTCAGCGTCTGCGCGGCCCGGCTGACCGCCGTCTCGTTCCGCTCCACCCAGACGCCCAGCCGCTCCTCCGGGCGGCCCGGGCCGGTCACCTCGAGCACATCCCGGGTGATGGCCGCGTGCGCGGCATACAGGTCATCGCGCAGCGCGGCCCGGGCCATCGTGTTCCACCGGTCGTCCCGGGGTAGCGCGGTGATCCGGTCCCGCAGCCGGGCGATCTGCAGCCGGTCGGCCAGGTCGAAGTAGACCTCGGCGGTCTCGTCCACGCTGCGGCCGATGGCCGCGGCGATCTCGACCATGTCGAACGCGGAGTAGGCGGGCACCATCCCGGCCACCTGCTCAGCCAGCGCCTGGGGCACCCCGCGGGCGGTGAACGAGTCGAGCCGCTCGGTGAACTCGGACCGGTCCCGGCCGGTGAGCAGCTTGGGCAGCCCGGACGTGACGGTGAGCACCCCGCCGGAGAAGAAGTCGATGGTCTCCGCGATGTCGAACGGCGGCCGCCGGTTGTGCAGCAGCCACCGGGTGCCCCGCTCGGTCAGTTTGTGCCCCTCCAGCAGCATGTCCAGCTGGGTGGGCACGTCCACCTGGCCATCCAGCGCCTCGACCTGGGCCCAGAACCCGGCCATGTCGAATACCTGCCGGGCGACCAGGTAGGCCGCGGTGAGGTCGGGCACCGACGCCCCGGTCTCCTCATTCATCCGGAACAGGAACGTGGTCCCGGACCGGTCCACCATGTCGTTGACCACCGCGGTGGTGATGATCTCCCGGCGCAGCGGGTGGGCATCCATCTGCCCGGCGAACCGCTCCCGCAGCGGCACCGGGAAGTAGTCGGTGAGCACAGACCGCAGGTACGGGTCATCCGGCAACGCCGAGGCCAGCATTTCCTGCTCAGCCGCGATCTTGACCTGAGCCAGCAGCACCGCAAACTCGGGTGTGGCCAGCCCCAGTCCCGCGGACCGGCGTTCGGCAACTTCCTTGTCTCCGGGCAGCACCTCCAGACGCCGGCTGATCCGCCCGTCCCGGGCCATCTTCCGCATCATCCGGCTGTGCACGTGCAGCATTTCCGCGGCCTGAGCCCGGGACGAGGCGAGCGCCCGGTTCTGGTGGTAGTTGTCCTGCAGCACGAGCTGGCCGACCTCGTCGGTCATCTCCTGGAGCAGCCGGTTGCGCTGCTCCATGGTGAGCTCGCCGCGGCTCACGCTCTCGGCCAGCAGGATCTTGATGTTCACCTCGTGGTCGGAGGTGTCCACGCCGGCCGAGTTGTCGATGAAGTCGGTGTTGATCAGGCCGCCGGCCAGCGCGTACTCGATCCGGCCGGCCTGGGTCACGCCCAGGTTGCCGCCCTCGGCGATGACCTTGGCACGGACCGCGGTGGCGTCGATGCGCACCGCGTCGCTGGCCCGGTCCCCGGCGTCGGCGTGCGACTGGGTGCTGGCCTTGATGTACGTGCCGACGCCGCCGTTCCACAGCAGGTCCACCGGCGCGGCCAGGATGGCCGAGATGAGCTGGTCCGGGGACAGCGCGCGGACGTCCTCGGGCAGCCCGAGCGCCTGGCGGGCCGGCTCGGACACCGGAACCGACTTCACGCTGCGCGGCCATACCCCGCCGCCGGCCGAGATGAGGGCCGGCTCGTAGTCGGCCCAGGACGACCGGGGCAGGCCGAACAGCCGCTGCCGCTCGGCGAAGCTCGCCTCGGCGTCGGGTGACGGGTCCAGGAACACGTGCCGGTGGTCGAACGCGGCGACCAGCCTGATGTGCCGGGACAGCAGCATCCCGTTGCCGAACACGTCGCCGGACATGTCACCGATGCCAGCCACGGTGAAGTCGGTGGTCTGGGTGTCCACGCCGAGCGTGGCGAAGTGGAACTTGACCGACTCCCAGGCGCCGCGGGCGGTGATGCCCATCTTCTTGTGGTCGTAGCCCTCGGACCCGCCCGACGCGAACGCGTCGCCCAGCCAGAACCCGTAGCTGACCGCGATCTCGTTGGCCGTGTCGGAGAACGTGGCCGTGCCCTTGTCCGCCGCCACCACCAGGTACGGGTCATCGGTGTCGTAGCGGACCACGCCGGGCGGCGGCACCACCTGGCCGGCCTGCAGGTTGTCGGTCACCTCGAGCATGGCGCTGATGAACGTGCGGTAGCAGGCCAGCACCTCGGCCTGGTGCGCCTCACGGTCGGCGGCGTCCGGCAGCCGCTTGCAGACGAAGCCGCCCTTGGCCCCAGACGGCACGATGACCGAGTTCTTCACCTCCTGGGCCTTGGCCAGGCCGAGGATCTCGGTGCGGAAGTCCTCGCTGCGGTCCGACCAGCGCAGCCCGCCCCGGGCCACCGCGGCGAACCGCAGGTGCACCGCCTCCAGCCGGGGCGAGTAGACGAACAGCTCGAACTGCGGCCGCGGCGCGGGCAGGTCGGGCACCTGGGCCGCGTCCAGCTTGACGACCAGGTATGGGACGGCGGCAGGGTCCGCCTTCGGCGCCATGAAGTAGTTGGTCCGCAGCGTGGCCAGGATCAGCGCCAGGTAGGCCCGCAGCACCCGGTCGTGGTCGAGCACCGCGACGTCGTCCAGCTCGCCGCGGATCTCCTCGGTGATGGCCTCGCTGCGCTCGGCCTGGCCCGCCTGCCGGGCCGGGTCGAACCGGGACTCGAACAGCCGGACCAGCAGCCGGGTCACCGTGGTGTTGGAGCGCAGCACCCGCTCGATGTAGTCCTGGCTGAACCGGGTGCCCGCCTGGCGCAGGTACTTGGCGTAGGCGCGCAGCATCATGATCTGCCGCCAGCTCTGGTGCGCGTCCAGGACCAGCGCGTTGAACCCGTCGTCCTCGATCTGGCCGCGCCACAGCGCGGTCAGCGCGTCCTCGAACAGGCCCTTGACCGCGCTCGGGGCCGGCACCGCTTCCGGGCTGCCGGGCCCGCCGCGGCGCAGCCCGAAGTCGTAGATCCAGAACGGCGAGGCCAGGCCCGGCCCCTTGAACTCGTACGGGTGCTCGTCGACCACCTCGACGCCCATGTGCTGCAGCCGGGGCAGTACGTCGGTCAGCGTGATCGGGGACCCGGTCCGGTAGATGGTCAGCCGCCAGACCAGCGGGCGGCCCGGCGCGGCGTCCTCCACCGGCACCCCGCCGGAGAACCCCTCGGCCTCCCACATCTCGAACGCGACCTGCTCGCCGGACTCCAGCATGCGGACGATCTGGGTCAGGTCGTCCAGCGCGTACACCGCGGGCACGTCGGCCTTGTACGTCTCCGGGATGGCCTGCGCGCAGATGCCGAGCAGCGCCTTGGCCTCCGCCTCGCCCAGCCGCTCGTGCGCGGCGGCGGCCAGGTCCTCGTCCCAGGACCGCACCGCGGCGGCCAGCCTGGCTTCCAGCTCGGCCGTGTTCACCTCGGGCAGCCGGGTGCCCGGCTCGGCCCGCACCACCACGTGCAGCCGGGCCAGCGCCGAATCGCCGACGGTCGCGCTGTACTCCACCGCTACCCCGCCGAACGCCTGCCGGAGCACCTCCTGCGCGCGCAGCCGCACCGCCGTGGTGTACCGGTCCCGGGGCAGGTAGACCAGGCAGGACATGTACCGGCCGTACCGGTCCCGGCGGAGGAACAGCCGGGTCTGCCGCCGCTCGCGCAGCGCCAGCACGCCGAGCGCGATCGGGACCAGCTCCTGCGGGGTGATCTGGAACAGCTCCTCGCGCGGGTAGCCCTCCAGGATCTCGGTCAGGTCCTGCCCGTCGTGGCTGTCCGCGGCCAGCCCGGCCGCTTCCAGCACGCTGGCCAGCTTGCGCCGGAGCACCGGGATGCGGGTGATGCTCTCGTGGTAGGCGGCGTGCGTGAACAAACCGAGGAACCGGTATTCGCCGTTGATCTGCCCGGCCTCGTCCACCCGCTTGACCGCGATGTAGTCCAGGTAGGACGGCCGGTGCACGGTGGACCGGGAGTTCGCCTTGGTGATGATGAGCCGGATCGGCTCCTTGGCCCGGGCCCGCACCTCGGGCGGCAGCGCGCCGAACGACTTGGAGCCCGGCCGGTCGTGCCGCAGGATGCCAAGCCCGGTGCCCGGCACGGCCCGCAGCGACATCTCCGCTGCGTCGTCGACCAGGTCGTATTCGCGGTAGCCGAGGAACGTGAAGTGGTTGTCGGCCAGCCAGTGCAGCAGCGCGATGGTCTCGGCCGGCGCGCTGGCGCCCTCGGCGAACAGCCGGTCAGCCAGCCAGGTGGCCTTGGCCTGCATCCGCGGGTAGTCCTCGACCGCGACCCGGACGTCCTGCAGCACCCGGTGCAGGTCCTTCTCCAGCCCGGGCAGCGGCACGTCGCAGGCCCGGCCGTCGATCTCGATGTGCGTCCAGGACTCGGCCAGCTCGTCGTGCCCGCTCCGGCTGGCGTCCAGCGAGCCGACCACCTCGCGCAGCGCCCCGGCCACGTCCCGGCGGACCAGCAGTTGCGGGTGCACGACGCGGTAGCTGGTCACGCCGTGCCGGGCCAGTTCCACGGTCACCGAATCGACCAGGAACGGCATGTCGTCGGTGATGATGTCGACCACCGCGGCGGCCGGGTCGAACGCGGCCACCGAGCCGCCCAGGCCGACCCGGACCAGGGCCCGGCCCTGCGGCCGGTCGGCGGCCAGCCGGGCCTGCTCCATGGCCACCGCGGCCACCGGCCCGGCACCGATCGCGGTCAGGTCGTCGTCCGGGACGTGCCGGTAGTAGGCGTGCAGGTAGGCCAGCACGTCGCCGACGGCTGCCCCGGCCGACCCGCCCGGCCCGGCCGCCTCGGCCGCCTTGGCCAGCTCGGCCGCCTCGGTCAGCAGGGCATCCCGGTTATCCGACATAGTTCGTCACGCTCCAAGTGGTCACAGCATGTCCCGCAGTTCCCAGAGCAGGGGGTAGTAATGGATCGGCACCCGGGACCGCAGGTACGGCGCCCCGGTCGACCCGCCGGTGCCGGATTTGGTGCCGATCTGCCGCTCCACCATGGCCACGTGCCGGGCCCGCCACAGCCCGGCCAGCTCATCGTGGGTGAGCAGGTCCTCGGCCAGCTGCCAGAGGTCGTCGAACTGGGCCCGGTCCCGGGCCACCACGGCCAGCGAGTCCAGTACGTCCGCATCCGACCCGGCGGGCAGCCCGCGGTCGGCCAGCAGGGTCAGGTAGGCATCCCAGATACTCGGCTCGGCCAGGCGGCGGCGGAGCCGGTCACGTTCCGCGTCGGTGGGCCCGCGGAACCGGCCCAGGAACCGCTCGTCCTTGAGCCCGGCCAGGAACTCCAGCTCGCGGAACTGCACCGACTGGAACCCGCTGGCCGGCGACAGCAGCGCGCGGAACTCCAGGAAGTCCTGCGGGGTCATCGTCTCCAGGATGTCCACCTGGGCGATCAGCAGCCGGCTGATCGCGTGCACCCGGCGCAGCAGGTGCCGGGCCAGCCAGGTCTGGCCGGCCGTCATCGCGTCCCGGACCGCTTCCAGCTCGTGCAGCAGCTGCTTG
>DATCUG010000098.1:0-4793 GCA_036567525.1 Streptosporangiaceae bacterium
GGTTCCCGGCCAGGGACAGTTTCCCGGTCGGCGACGGGACCGCGGCGAGCGAGCGCACCGCGGCCGGCGGCGGCGCTCCGGTTCCGGCGCGCGGCACGGGCCGCCGGGCCACAGCGAACCGGGCCACAGCGAACCGGGCCACAGCGGGCCGGGCCGGGGGTGGGGAGGGGCAGCTTGCGGATCCGGCGGAACGGGCCCGCGAGCTGTGCCTGCGGCTGCTGACCGGCCGGCCACGGACCCGGACCGAGCTGGCCAGTGCCATGAGCCGCCACGGCATCCCTGGCGAGACGGCCGCCGCGGTGCTGGCCCGGTTCACCGACGCGGGCCTGATCGACGACGCCGCGTTCGCCCGGGCCTGGGTCGAGTCCCGGCACCACAGCCGGGGACTGGCCCGCCGGGCGCTCTCCGCGGAGCTCACGCGGCGCGGGGTGGACGGCCAGGACATCGAGGCCGCGATGAGCGCGCTGGACCCGGCCGAGGAACTGGCCACCGCCCGGCACCTGGTGGACAAGGCGCTGCGGGCCAGCCGGGGCAGGCCGCTGCCAACCCGGATCCGGCGGTTGGTCGGCTTGCTGGCGCGGAAGGGCTACCCGGCGCCGGTGGCGTACCGGATTGTCCGCGAGGCCATTGAGCAGGAAGGGATCGACGCGGCGGGTGCCGGGGTCGATCTCGATGACGCAGCGTGGGCAACACCGGACGCAGATCTGGATGCAGGGTAACGAACTAGTTGCTCTGGGTAAGACTTAAGAAGATCGCAACGGAATGCTTGCCCAAACTGTTATCTACGCTTAACCTCACGGCAGCGAGGTGTTACTCCGTGCCATGCGGATGGAAACGAGTGTTTGCGACCTGTGACCGGCGGGAGCTGGGCACAGATTTGGGATGGTAGCTGCTCAGGGCGGGGACGCCCGCCCTTGGCTGATAGGCCTGACCTGGCCGCATTGGTGGGCCGGCGGGCTATGCGGGACGGCCGGGCGTGAGCCTGGCCGGGACGAAAGTCCGGCGTGCCTTCCGGCGCGTGCCCGGCCGCCAATGGCGCGGCTGACGCAGGCTGGACGGCACGGCTAGCTGGCCGCTGGATAGCAGCAGCCGGGCCGCCGAGGCTGCCCAGTGGCTGCGCCCAGCAGCCGGTGGCTGGCGGGCATGACCCCTCGCTGCAGGGTTTATTCCTGGCACCACACCTAGGTGCCGGGACCAGCGAGCAGGATTGGGGTGTGCCATGAGCAGCACAATCTCTCTCGTGATCGGGGCCATTGGCTTGCTGGCCGCCGTTTTTGCGCTGGTGGTTGTGCTGCGCAGGTCGCCGGGCCGCGGTCAGCCGGTGGCCGACGCCGGGCCGGCCCGGGCCCAGCTCACTGCCGACGCACAGCGTGTCTTCGAGGACGCCAGCCGGGAAGCCGACCAGGTCCGGACCCGGGCCGAAACAGAGGCCGCGGCCATGATGCGCGAGGCCGGGCTGGCCGCCGACAAGGCGGCCCAGGCCAGCCGGGACGCGGACGAAGAACTTCGCGCGGTCCGCGAGGAAGCCCGGGAGTTGCGCGCGGATCTGGAGCGGCGGGAAGCCAGGCTGGCCGAGCGGGAAGCCCGGCTGGACAGCGAGTTCGGCAAGCTCGATGAGCGTTCCGCCGGGCTGGACAAGCTGCGGCAGGACCTGGACGGCCGCCAGGCCAGCCTGGACCGGCTCGATGAGGAACGCCGCGCCGTGCTGGAGCAGACGGCTGGCCTGACCGCCGACCAGGCCAAGGCCGAGCTGGTGGCCAGCGTCCAGAACCAGGCCAAGCGCGAGGCGGCGCTGCTGGTCAGGGAGACCGAGAACGCGGCCCGCCGGGACGGCGAACAGCGCGCCCGCCGGATCGTCACGCTGGCCATCCAGCGGGTGGCCAGCGAGCAGACCAGCGAATCCGTGGTGTCGGTGCTGCACCTGCCGGGCGACGAGATGAAGGGCCGGATCATCGGCCGGGAGGGGCGGAACATCCGCGCCTTCGAGTCCGTCACCGGGGTGAACCTGATCATCGACGACACCCCGGAGGCCGTCCTGCTGTCCTGCTTCGACCCGGTCCGCCGCGAGGTCGGGCGGCTCACTCTGGAACGGCTGGTGCTCGACGGGCGGATCCACCCGCAGCGGATCGAGGAGGCGTACGAGCGGAGCAAGGGCGAGGTCGAGCAACTCTGCGTCCGCGCGGGGGAGGACGCGCTGGTCGAGCTGTCCCTCACCGACATGCACCCGGAACTGGTCACGCTGCTGGGCCGGCTGCGCTACCGCACCTCATACGGGCAGAACGTGCTCCGCCATCTGGTCGAGTCGGCGCACATCGCCGCCATGATGGCCAGCGAGCTGGGCATGGATCCCGGGCTGATGCGGCGCTGCACGGTGCTGCATGACATCGGCAAGGCCCTCACCCACGAGGTGGAGGGCAGCCACGCGCTGATCGGCGCCGAGATCGCCCGCCGCTACGGCGAGTCGGCCGACGTGGTGCACGCCATCGAGGCGCACCACAACGAGGTCGAGGTACGCACGGTCGAGGCGGTGCTGACCCAGGCCGCGGACGCGATCAGCGGCGGCCGGCCGGGTGCCCGGCGCGAATCGCTGGAGGCCTACGTCAAGCGGCTGGAGCGGCTGGAGCAGATCGCCACCGCCCAGCCCGGCGTGGAGAAGGTGTTCGCCATGCAGGCTGGCCGGGAGATCAGGGTCATGGTCAAGCCGGAACGGGTGGACGACATCCAGGCCCAGGTCATCGCCCGGGACGTGGCCAAGCAGGTCGAGGAGGAGCTGACCTACCCGGGGCAGATCCGGGTCACCGTGGTCCGCGAGTCCCGGGCCACCGAGTTCGCCCGCTGACCCGGCCGGTCAGCTGGACGCCGCGTTGGCCGGGCTGGGGCCCTCCCGATGCTGGCCCACTCGATGCTGGCCCACCCGATGCGGACCCGCCGGATGCTGGCCCACCCGCTGCGGCCGCTGACCCGCCCGGCAGCACGGTCACGTTGCTCCCCAGGCCAGAATGGGCCGCCGCGCCCGGCTCCGACGCCCCCGGCTCCGCTGCCGCGCTCGGCTCCGCTGCCGCGCCCGGCTTGGCAGGCTGGCCGGGCTTGGCCGGCTCGATGAGCTTCAGCGTCGGGATGCCCGGCGGCGTGAAGCCCAGCACCTGCCCGTAGAACGACAGTTCCGCCTCCAGCGCGGCCGCGATCGTGTCGGCCCGGCGGAACCCGTGTGACTCGCCCCGGAACATCAGCAGGGCATGCCGGATGCCGTGCGCGGCCAGATCGGCCGCGATGCCCCGGGCCTGGGCGGGCGGCACGATCGGGTCGTCCAGGCCCTGGAGCAGCAGCACCGGGGCAGTGGCGTCGGTGACATGGCCGGCCGGGGAGCGTTCGGCATACACGTACTGGAAGCCCGGCAGCGGGCCGATCAGCCCGTCCAGGTAGTGCGACTCGAAGTCGTGCGTCTCGGCGGCGAACTCCCGCAGATCAGCCACGCCACAGTAGGACGCCGCCGCGCTGAACACCCGCTGCTTGGCGGCGAACGTGGTCACCGCGGCCAGCGCGGTCCAGCCGCCCGCCGAGCCGCCGCGGATGCCGAGCCGCTTCCTGTCCGCGTCGCCCGCCTCGGCCAGCGCCAGCGCGGCGGTCATGGCGTCGGCCACGTCCACGACGCCCCACTGCATGCGCAGCCGCTCGCGGTAGTTGCGGCCGTACCCGGTGGAGCCGCCGTAGTTGACGTCGATGACCCCGATGCCGCGGCTGGTGAAGTAGGCCTTTTCCAGGTCGAGCAGCCCGACCGCGTGCGAGGTCGGGCCGCCGTGCACCCAGACCACGTAGGGCGGCAGTTCGCCGTCCGGGGCGACCGCGTCCGGGTGGGCCGGCGGGTAGACCAGCGCGTGCACGCTCCGCCCGTACACCCCGTCCAGCCGCACCTGGCTGGGCACCGGCAGGTACCCGGCGTCCGGCACGTCCTCGGACTCCCAGCGCAGCACCTCGCAGGTGCCCGAGGCCACGTTGATCCGGACCACGGCCAGCGCCCGGGCCGGGCCGCCGGCCACCGCCACCACCGTCTCGCTGTCCGCGGCCAGCCCGGAGGTGAACTCCTGGACCGGCAGCTCGGGATCGGTCAGCTCGCCGGTCTCCGGGTCGAGCAGGCCGAGCCGCATGCCGCCCTGGCCGTGCAGCACGGCCAGCCGGCCGTCACCGAGCCGGGCGAACGGCCGGTCCCCGAGCTGCCACAACGGCTCGGCGAACTCCTCTTCGGCCGGGTACAGCGCCTGGGCTGGCTCGCCGAGCAGGCCGACCTGATACAGGTTCCACCAGCCGGGCCAGTCCGACACCACGTACAGGCTGGTGTTGTCGCGCCACACCGGGGCCAGCACCGATTCCCGCATGCCGCCCTTGACCAGCCGCCCTGGGCCCGGCACGCCATCGGTGATCTGGCCGACCCGCAATTCGGTACCATCCCATGGCATCCGCGGGTGATTCCAGCAGATCCAGGCCAGCCTGCTGCCGTCTGGCGACAGGGTGGGGAAAGCGAAGAAATCCGCGCCGGTGACGAGCTGCCGGATGGCGTCCGGATTGCCGGCCGCGCTGCCGTCCAGCGGAACGGCCACAATAGCGCGGCTTATTTTGCCGCCGTCGTGCCGTTCCTGGACACACCACACTTCTTGTCCGTCAGCAGAAAGAATGAAATCGGCAAAACGCAGCGCGGCGTGGCCCGCCTCGCCGGGCAATTCCGGGGTGAGCGGGCGCGGCGTGGCGGCTCGCCCGGCACCAGCCGGCCCGGTACCAGCCGGCCCGGTACCAGCCAG
>DATCUG010000099.1:0-9667 GCA_036567525.1 Streptosporangiaceae bacterium
GACGCGGGCTGCCGGGCGATCCGCGGGCTGCTCGCCGACCCGCCCGCCAGGGCGCCCGCACCGCCAAAGTTCACCTGGACCGGCCGGCCCGGCGCCCGGCCGGGGCCGCGGCCACCGCTGGCCGACCCGCCCTGGGTGGCACCGGCCCGCAGCGACCGGGCGCTCAGCCGCGGCGCCCGGCCGGTCCCGCTGTCCCGGACCACCGCACCAGACCGGCCGCCCAGCCCGGCCGCGGCGGCCAGGGCGGGCGTGAGCACGACCGCGCCGTCCGCCCCGCTGTACAGCCCGGACAGGCCCGGGAGGGCGATCCCCCGGGCCCGGGCCACCGCGTACAGCACGAACGGGCTGAGCAGCACGTCGTAGACGACCGAGGCGGGCAGCGTGTGCCGGATCGCGGTCCAGGTGATGTCCGCGTCACCGAAGATCATCCCGGTCAGCGCGTACAGCCCTTCACCCACCGCGGAGCCCACCGCCACCACGCCGATCGGCAGCCAGGCGGAGTGCTCGAGGCTGACGCCGAGCAGCCCGCAGCCGTAGCCGACCAGGCAGAACACCAGCGCATACTGGCCGACCAGGTGGATGGCGGGCGGGGCCACGTCCAGGGCCAGCCCGGCGCAGAAGCCGCCCAGCATGCCCTCGACCGGCCCGCCGGTCAGCGCGACCGCGACCACCACCACCAGGACCAGGTCCGGGCCCGCGCCGCCGGGCAGCCGCAGGTTGTTCAGCACGGTCAGCTGGATCAGGATGGCGACCAGCAGCAGCCCGCCGGACACCGCCGCGCGCCGCATGTCAGTGGCCCGTTCCGGTGGCGCCTGGCGTGGGCGTGCTGGACGCGCCGGTCGGGTGAGCGCCGGGCGACGCGGTCACGGTGACCGTGACCTGCGGGGCCGGGGCCGGCGGCAGCACGGCGAACCGCGGGTTGTGCCGCGGCGGGACGACGACCACGCCGACCAGGCCGAGCGCGGTGTCGTTCGCGTACGGGCGGACCAGGGCGAGTTTGGTCAGCGAGCTGGCCGACCCCTCCACCTTGGTGATCGTCCCGACCGGCACGCCGGGCACATAGGAGCTGCCGCCGCCGACCGAGCCGAACGTGACCAGCTGCTCGCCGGGGCGGAGCACCGCGTTGACGTCGAACACCTGCAGCCGGAGCAGCCCGCTGCCGGTCATCGTCTTGCCGGTGCCGCTGACCACGCCGATCTGCCCGGTGCCGGCCAGCCGCACACCCACCGTCACGCTGGCGTCGGTGCTCAGCAGCACGGTCGAGGTGGCGGCATTCACCGAGGTGATCGTGCCGACCAGGCCCTGGCCGTTCAGCACGGTCATGTCCGGCTTGATGCCGTCGGCGCGCCCGGCGTCAATGGTGACGGAGTCGTCGTAGGAGCCGCCGGCCGCGATCACGTTGGCCGCCACGACCCGGTACCGGCCCCGGGCGGCCAGCTGCAGCAGCTGCTTGAGCTGCTGGTCCTGATACTTGGTCAGCCGCTGCTGGCCGAGCTGCGTGCGCAGCGCGAGCACCTGGCGCTGCAGCGAATCGATCCTGGCCTGCGAGCCGGAGTTGCCGGTCACCCCGTCCGCGACCGCGGCCACCGGCCTGGTCACCAGGCTGGCCACGTTCTCTGCCGAGCCGAACACCGCGCCGCCCACCGAGCGCAGCCCGCGCAGCGGGCCCACGGCTCCGCCCCGGTAGTCGATGGTGATCAGCGCGAGGGCAGCAGCCAGCAGCACCCCGAGAACGAGACGGGTTCGCCGGGTGTCGTGCACCAGGTCTCCTCAGCGTCTGGACTCAGGAACCAATACCTGACGCAGCGTATCGAAGTCCTCGACGCACTTGCCGGTACCCAGCACCACCGAGTCGAGCGGGTTGTCCGCTACGTGCACGGGCATCCCGGTCTCCTCGCGCAGCCGGTCGGCCAGCCCGCGGAGCAGCGCGCCGCCGCCGGTCAGCGCGATGCCCCGGTCCATCACGTCGCCGGCCAGCTCGGGCGGGCACTTGTCCAGGGTGGTTTTGACCGTGTCCACGATGAGCGCGACCGGCTCCTCGATCGCGCGGCGGATCTCCTCCGCCGAGATCACGATCGTCTTGGGCAGGCCGCTGACCAGGTCACGGCCACGGATCTCGGCGTGCGGCTCGTCCACCGACGGGTAGGCCGAGCCGAGCGCCATCTTGATCTCCTCGGCGGTCCGGTCGCCGAGCATGAGTGAGTATTCCTTCTTGCCGAACGTGATGATGGCCTGGTCCAGTTCGTCCCCGGCCACCCGGATCGACTGGGACGTGACGATGCCACCCAGCGAGATCACCGCGACCTCGGTGGTGCCGCCGCCGATGTCCACCACCATGTTCCCGGTCGGCTCGTTGACCGGCAGGCCGGCCCCGATGGCCGCGGCCATCGGCTCCTCGATGATGTACACCCGGCGGGCGCCGGCCTGGTGACCGGCTTCCTTGACCGCGCTCTGCTCCACCCCGGTGATGCCGCTGGGCACCGCGACCACGACCCGTGGCTTGGCCAGATGCCGGCGCCGGTGCACCTTCTGGATGAAGTAGCGCAGCATCCGCTCGGTCACGTCGAAGTCGGCGATGACCCCATCCTTGAGCGGGCGCACGGCCACGATGTTGCCCGGCGTCCGCCCGATCATCCGTTTAGCCTCGACCCCGACGGCGACGATCTGGCCCGTGTTCGTATTCAGGGCCACCACAGAGGGTTCATTGAGCACGATGCCGCGGCCCCGGACGTAAACCAGGGTGTTCGCGGTGCCGAGGTCGACCGCCATGTCACGGCCCAGAAACGCCAGCGCGTTGCTCATAAGGAACGAGAACCTTCCAAAAAGGGTCTGCTGGATGATGTGTGCAGTTATTTCCGTGGCTTACAGCGGGGTGAGCCGAAGCCGCCTTGTGTCCTTCATCGACCAGCCCCGGCCTGCCTAAACGAGGTCAGGGAAGAAGATCTTGATTTCCCGTTCTGCGGAGTCCGCTGAGTCTGATCCGTGCACGATGTTCTGCTGCACATCCAACGCGTGATCACCCCGGATAGTGCCAGGTACGGCCCGGACCGGATCGGTCGCGCCGGCCAGCCCGCGGAACGCCTCGATAGCCCGCGGCCCCTGCACGACCAGGGCGACCAGCGGCCCGGAGGTGATGAAGCGGACGAGTGACGCGAAGAACGGCTTGCCGACATGCTCGGCATAGTGCGTCTCGGCCAGTCCAGCGTCGATCGTGCGCAGGTCCATAGCCACGATCTGCAAGCCTTTGCGCTCGATACGGGCCAGCACATCGCCGATCAGACCGCGCCGGACCCCGTCGGGCTTGACGAGAACGAGGGTACGTTGAATCAACACTTGCTCCTCTTAGCCGGTGGCAACAGCAACGGTGCCGATCCCGGAGTGATCGAGGGCAAACCCGCCGCGCCACGATCCTACCGGTGCGCCGCCGTCCTCCCGGCCTAAGCAGCGCCGGGACGCTCCCGCCACGCCGGCCCACGATAAGGCTCTGACCTGGACACAGTCAGATCTTTACGGCAAGCTCAGAAGCACCCGCCGGTCCGGCCGCCCCTGATGAAGAGCAGGTGAAAGGTGGACCCCATCCCCGGTAGCGCCAGCCACCCACCCGCGCCGGACCCGCTGACCCGGCCGGATAACCCGCTGCTGCAGCGGGATGGCCTGCTGGTCCGGATCGCGCCATTCGCGGCCCTGGGCCTGATCGCCGAGGCCAGCCTGCTGCTGCCCCCGGGACCTGCCTCGCTGCCGTACGCCATGGTCAGCGTGCTGCTGTTGGCCGCGGTGGCGGCCGAGATCATATTCGTGCCCTGGCCACGGGCGCCCCGCTGGCTCACGGTGACCGTTCCGCTGACCTATACCGCGTCGATCTTCGCGCTGATCCAGGCGGCCGGCGGATCCAACTCCGGGGTAGCCATCGTCCTGCTCAGCCCGCTGATCTGGGCCGCGCTGTTCCACCGGCGCTGGGAGACGGCCCTGGTCGCGGTGGCGGTGCTGGGCGTCATGCTGTATATCTCGCTGAACCCCGACATGATCAGCACGACGGCGCTGATCCGGCGGATGTTCTTCTGGGCCGCGCTGGCCGCCATGATCGCCTTCGTCGGGCATGGGCTGCGGGCCCGGGTCCGCCGGTCCCGGCAGGAGACCGCCCAGGTGCAGGAGCGGCTGCGCGAGATGAGCATCCTGGCCGACCGCGACCGGATCGCCAGCAGCCTGCACGACACGGTGGTGCAGCGGCTGTTCGCGGCGGGCCTGGCCTTGCAAGGGGTGGCGCTGCGCGCCGCCCGGCCCGACGTGACCAGCCGGATCGACGAGGTGGTGCAGAACCTGGACGAGTCGATCACGCTGCTCCGCCAGTCCATCTTCGCGCTGGGGAACGGCCAGCCGGAGCGCGGCTCGCTGGACCGGGAGCCGGCCGGGCCGGCCGCGGGCAGCCCGCCGGACCCGGGCCTGCGGCGGTCCATCCTGGACGTGGTCAGCGAGCTGACGCCAGGCATCGGCGTAATCCCGGAGATAACCCTGGACGGCCCGCTCGACACGGCGGTGCCCGCCCCGCTCGCGCATTACCTGCTGGCCTGCCTGCGTGAGGTGCTGGGCTTCAGCGACGGGCGCCGGCCGCCAGGCCGGGTGGCGGTGACGGTGGCGGTGGACGCCACGGCGCTGACGCTGACCGTCACCGAGGACAGCCCGTGGTGGGCCGGTCAGTCGACCGCGGACAGCACGGAACTGGGGCTGCTGTACCAGCGGGCCAGCCAGTTCGGCGGCACCGTCACGGCCCGGCCGGCCGCCGACGGGATGAGCCAGCTGTGCTGGCAGGCACCGCTGGCTGGGGAGATCCCGCTCAGCGCGGGCCTGCCCCCGGCCGGTCCGGCGCCGGACGGTCCGGCGCCGGCTGGTCCGGCGGCGGAGCGGATGCTTCCGCGCGGCGCCCCATCACGATAGCCAGCACCCAGAACCCGGCGAAGATGGCGCCCAGCGCGTACATCACCGGCACCACCACCCCGGCCGCGATGACCAGCAGTTGCAGCGCGCTCCCGGCGGCCAGCACCTCGCGCGACGCCACCCGGCTGATCAGCCCCGCGAGCAGCACCGCGGCCGCGGCCAGGCACCCGCCGGCCAGCAGGGCCGCGCGCCGCGGCTCG
Source organism: Streptosporangiaceae bacterium (assembly GCA_036567525.1). Classification (GTDB taxonomy): domain Bacteria; phylum Actinomycetota; class Actinomycetes; order Streptosporangiales; family Streptosporangiaceae; genus RYN-230. The sequence goes on from DATCUG010000099.1 coordinate 5,133, forward strand.
TGCCCGATCGTGATGGCCACCGGGATGGCCAGCGCGATCACGATCGCCTCCATCACCAGCACGGTGGCGCACAGCCTTTTCACGACAGCAGTACCCGGGCATCCCCGGCGGTGATCACCGACCCGGTCACCAGCACCCCGGTCCGGGTCAGCCCTTCCTCCCCGGACGCCTCATCGGCCAGGGTGACGGCCGTCTCCAGCGCCTCGTCGAGCCGCCGCGCGGTATGCACCCGTTCCGGGCCGAACACCGCCGCGGCCAGCTCGGCCAGCTTGCCCGGGTCCATCGACCGGTCCGACGAGTTCCTGGTCACGACCAGGTCGGAGACCACCGGCTCGAGCTGGTCCAGGATCGCGGGCACGTCCTTGTCCTCGCTGACCGCCAGCACCCCGATCAGCGCGGCGAACGTGAACGCCTCGGTGATGCCGTCCAGGGCGGCTGCCATCCCGGCCGGGTTGTGCGCCGCATCCAGGATCACCACCGGGCTGCGCCGCACCACCTCCAGCCGGCCCGGCGAGCGGGCCGCCGCGAATCCCTCGCGGACGATCTCCTGGCTGAGCGCCCCCGGCTCGCCATCTCCCTCGGCCGGGGCGAACGCCTCGACCGCGGCCAGCGCGACCGCCGCGTTGCTGGCCTGATGCGCGCCGAACAGCGGGAGCAGGATGTCGGTGTACTCGCCGCGCAGGCCGCGCAGGGAGAGTTGCTGCCCGCCGACGGCGAGTTCGCGGCTCAGCACGCCGAACTCGATGCCTTCGCGGAGCACGCTGGCGCCCACCGTCACCGCCCGGCGGAGCAGCACCTCGGCCGCGGGCACCGGCTGCTGGGCCAGCACGGCCACCGCGCCCGGTTTGATGATGCCGGCTTTTTCCGCCGCGATCTGTTCCACCGTGTCGCCCAGCCACCGGGTGTGGTCCAGCGAGACCGGGGTGATCACCGCGACCGCGCCGTCGGCGACGTTGGTCGAGTCCCAGGTCCCGCCCAGGCCGACCTCGACGACCGCGACGTCCACCGGCAGGTCGGCGAAGATGGCGAACGCCATCGCGGTGATCACCTCGAAGAACGACAGCTGGGCCGGCTGCCGCCCGTCCACCATGGCAACGTACGGGGCCAGCTCGTCATAGCTGGCCACGAACTGCTCGGCCGAGACCGGCTCGCCGTGCACCATGATCCGTTCCCGGATGGAGGACAGGTGCGGGCTGGTGAACAGCCCGGTGCGCAGCCCGCGGGCGCGCAGCAGCGACTCGATCATCCGGGCCGTGGAGGTCTTGCCGTTGGTGCCGGTCACGTGGATCACCGGGTAGGACCGCTGCGGGTCGCCCAGCAGCGACATCAGGTCCGCGATCCGGTCCAGGGTGGGCTCGATGGCGTGCTCGGGGCGGCGGGCCAGGATTTCCCGTTCCGCCTCGTGCAGCTCCTCCTCGGGGCTCAGGCCGTCCGGCGTGGTCAACCGTCACCCCGGGCGAGCAGCTCTTCCAGCCGGCCGCTGATCCGCTCGATGTCGGCGGTGGCCGCGGCCAGCCGGTCCCGGGTCTTGGCCACCACCTCGGGCGGGGCCTTGGCCAGGAAGGAGTCGTTGGCCAGCTTGCGCTGCGTCTGCTCGGCCTCTTTGCGGGCCGCCTGCAGATCCTTGTCCAGCCGCCGCCGTTCGGCGGCCACGTCGATGCCTGCCGCGGTGTCCAGTTCCACGGTGACCTGCTCGGCCAGCACGGTGGCGGTCGGGGTGAACCCGTCGCCGGGCGGGGTCAGCCGGAGCAGCGAGCGGATGCTCGGCTCGTGCGCGGCCAGCACGGTGCCGCCGATCCCGCCGAGCGCCGCGGGCACCGGCTGGCCGGGCCGCAGGCCCTGGTCGGAGCGGAACCGCCGGACCTCGGTGACCAGCCGCATCAGCGACTCGATCTCCGCCTCGGCGCCAGGATCATGGAAGGCGGCCGCAGCCTGTGCTTCAGCCGCTGGGCGCTGGCCGGGCCAGGGCGCCACCATCACGCTGTCCCCACTGGTCAGCGCGGTCCACAGTTCGTCGGTGACGAACGGGATGACCGGGTGCAGCAGCTTGAGCAGCCGGTCCAGCACGTAGCCGAGCACCTCCCGGGTGCGCTGCGCGGCCGCCTCGTCGGCCCCGTTGAGCTCCGGCTTGGCCAGCTCCAGGTACCAGTCGCAGACCTCGTCCCAGGCGAAGTGGTACAGCGTCTCGCACACCTTGGCGAACTCGTACCGCTCGAACAGCCCGTCCACCTCGGCGGTCACCGCGGCCAGCCGGGACAGGATCCACCGCGCCGCGGTGGGCAGGCCGGCCGGGTCCGGCACCCCCGCCTCGGGCACGGTGGCCCCATTGAGCAGCGCGAACCGGGTGGCGTTCCACAGCTTGTTGCAGAAGTTACGGGAGCCGGTGACCCACTCCTCGCTGACCGGGACGTCGCTGCCCGGGCTGGCCCCGCGGGCCAGGGTGAACCGGGTGGCGTCGGCGCCGAACCGGCCGATCCAGTCCAGCGGGTCCACCGTGTTGCCCAGCGACTTGGACATCTTCTTGCCGTGCGCGTCGCGGACCAGGCCGTGCAGGGCCACGTGCCGGAACGGCACCGCCTGGTCGGGCGCCCGGTGCCGCATCGCGTACAGCCCGAACATCATCATCCGGGCCACCCAGAAGAACAGGATGTCGTACCCGGTGACCAGGACGCTGGTCGGGTAGAAGACGCGCAGATCCTCGGTGTCGTCCGGCCAGCCCAGCGTGGAGCACGGCCACAGCGCCGAGGAGAACCAGGTGTCCAGCACGTCCGGGTCCTGGTACCAGCCTTCGCCGGAGGGTGGCTGCTCGCCGGGGCCGACGCAGACCACTTCGCCGCCGGGCCCGTACCAGACCGGGATCCGGTGCCCCCACCAGAGCTGGCGGCTGATGCACCAGTCGTGCATGTCGTCCACCCAGCCGAAGTACCGGGCCGTCATGTCCTGCGGGTGGATCTGCACCCGGCCGTCGCGGACCGCGTCCCCGGCCGCCTTGGCCAGCGGGCCGACCTTGACGAACCATTGCAGGGACAGCCGCGGCTCCACGATCGTGCCGCAGCGCATGCAGTGCCCGACCGCGTGCAGGTACGGCCGGATCTCGGACACGATGCGGCCCTCTTCGCGCAGCGCGGCCACCACCGCGGGCCGGGCCTCGAACCGGTCCAGGCCCTCGAACGGGCCATGCGCGGTGATCCGGCCGTGCTCGTCCAGGATCGTGATGCTGGGCAGGTTGTGCCGGCGGCCGATCTCGAAGTCGTCTGGGTCGTGGGCCGGGGTGACCTTGACCGCGCCGGTGCCGAATTCCGGGTCCACGTGCTCGTCGGCCACGACCGGGATCCGCCGGTTGGACAGCGGCAGGGCTATCTCCCGGCCGATCAGGTGGGCGTACCGGGGGTCGTCCGGGTGCACCGCCACCGCGGTGTCGCCGAGCATGGTCTCGGCCCGGGTGGTGGCGACCACGACCGAGTCGTCGCCGTCCCCGTACCGGATCGAGACCAGTTCGCCGTCCTCGTCGCTGTGGTCCACCTCGATGTCGGACAGCGCGGTCAGGCAGCGCGGGCACCAGTTGATGATGCGTTCGGCCCGGTAGATCAGGCCGTCGGAGTAAAGCTGCTGGAAGATGGTCTGCACCGCGCGGGACAGGCCCTCGTCCATGGTGAACCGCTCGCGGGACCAGTCCACGCTGTCGCCCAGCCGGCGCATCTGGCCGAGGATCTTGCCGCCCGACTCGGCTTTCCACTGCCACACCCGCTCGACGAAGGCCTCCCGGCCCAGGTCGTGGCGGCTCAGGCCCTCCTTGGCCAGTTCCCGCTCCACCACGTTCTGGGTGGCGATGCCCGCGTGATCCATGCCGGGCAGCCACAGCGCGGTGTAACCCTGCATCCGGCGCCGCCGGACCAGCGCGTCGATCAGCGTGTGGTCGAGCGCATGCCCGATGTGCAGCGAGCCGGTTACGTTCGGCGGGGGGATCACGATGCAGAACGCCGGCCGGTCCGGGCTGGCCGCCGAGACGTCGGCGTGCATCAGCCCGTGCTTCTCCCAGGACTCGTACAGCCGGTCCTCGACCTCGCCCGGCACGTACTGCGGCGGAAGCTCAGTTCGCTGCTGCGTCAGATCTGCACTCACGACGACCGAGTCTAGTGCCGCGCCGGGGGCCCTCCGTGCTGGTATGAGGTGCCTTGGCTGATCGCGGCCCGGCTCAGGCCGACTTTTCGCGTGGGGGGCGGCGGGCGGCGGAGTCGCGGGGTACCAGCGTCGGGTTGACGTGCTCCAGGACGACCGCCCCGGTGATCACGACCCGCTCCACGTCCTTGCGGCTGGGCACCTCGTACATCACCGACAGCAGCACCTCTTCGAGGATGGCCCGCAACCCGCGTGCGCCGGTGCCGCGCAGGATGGCCTGGTCGGCCACGGCCTCCAGCGCGTCGTCGGTGAACTCCAGGTCCACGCCGTCGAGTTCGAACAACCGGCGATACTGCTTGACCAGCGCGTTGCGCGGCTCGGTCAGGATCTGTATCAGCGCGTCCCGGTCCAGGTTG
>DATCUG010000100.1:0-6990 GCA_036567525.1 Streptosporangiaceae bacterium
CGGCTGGCGGCCCGCCGGGCCGGGCTGACCGACATCGTCCAGCAGGGCACGTTCATCCGGTTCTCCCCGGTCGAGCTGCCGGACTCGCGGCAGGTCCGGGTGCAGCGGCTGTACCCGAAGACGGTGCTCAAGCCCGCGGTGCGTAGCATGCTCGTACCGGTGCCCAGGGTGGCGCCCGCCGGGCGTCCCGCACCGCCCGGCGCTCCGCTGCTGCGGGACGATGCGCTGCTGGCCTGGTGCGCCCAGCTCATCGCGGCCGTGCTGGAACCGGATGCTCCGGTGCCTCCTCCAGAGGCAACCGGCTAGAGGAGAAAGGGACACCTTCGTGCTCCGCACCGCCATCACCCTGCCCGCCGCGGCGCTGGCCGGGGTGCTCATGCTGTCCGCCTGCGGGTCCGTCAAGCTGGGCGCGGCCGCGGTCAGCAACGACCAGCGGATCTCGGCCGCCACGGTGACCGCCGAGGTGCACAACCTCAACCAGGCCTACCAGGGCGACAAGGCCAGGATCCAGCTCCAGTTCGCCGCGTCGCAGATGCCGCGGGAGGTGCTCAGCTGGCTGCTCCGGTTCCAGGTCCGGGAGCAGATGGCGCACCGGTACGGCATCACGGTGAGCCAGGGCCAGGTGCAGGACGCGCTGAACTCCATCTCCGCACAGGCCAAGCAGAGCGGGGTCACCACGCGGGACCTGGCCATCGCTAACGGGGTGCCGCCGGACCAGATCAGCGAGCTGGGCCGGTACGTGGCCATCCAGGACGCGATCCTGAACCGGCTGGACGGCGGGAAGCTGCCCACCGCCAGCGCCGCGCTCCAGACGCTGAGCACCAAGTTCGACACCTCGCAGTGCGTGGCGGCCAAGAGCCTCGGCATCCAGGTCAACCCGCAGTACGGGGCGCTGGACTACCGGAGCATCGGCGTGGTCGCGGCGCCCGACAAGCTGTCCGCGCTGCCCGGCGCCCCGTCCCCGGCGCCGACCGGGACGGCCGCGCCGCAGCTCACCCCGCACTGCTGATGGGCCGGCTCGTCCTGCTGGTGACCGCGCCGACGGTGCGGGCCGGGCTGCTCAGCTGGCCTGCCTGGCAGGTGCTGCACGGCGCGGACCGGGTGCTGGCGGAGTCGGTTTCTGACCCGCTGCTGCCGGCGCTGGACGAGGCGGGTGTGCGCTGGGAGGTGCTGCCGGGCGCGGCCGGGGCTGGCCCGGCCGAGCTGGCTGACCCGGCCGAGCTGGCCGGGCTGCTCACCGCGGCGCTGGCGGATTCGCCTGGTTCGGGTGACACCGTCTGGCTGTGCCCGCACGACCCACCCGGGCGGCCAGCGGACGTGCCGCCCGGGGCGGTCGCGCTGGCCGACGCGCTGGGCGGGCCGGATGGGCCGGCCGGCACCGCCGTGGAGCTGCTGTACGGGTCGGCCGCGCTGCCCGGCGGGGAACTGCTCACCCTGGTCGCGGTGATGGACACGCTGCGCCGCAACTGCCCGTGGGATGCCAAGCAGACACACGAGTCGCTCGCGCCATACCTGATCGAGGAGTCCTACGAGGCGCTGGACGCACTGGAGAGCGGGGACCGCCAGGCGCTCCGCGAGGAGCTCGGCGACGTGCTGCTCCAGGTCATGTTCCACGCCCGGGTGGCCGAGGAGCGGACCGGCGAAACCGGCTTCACCGTGGACGACGTGGCCGACGGCATCGTGACCAAGCTGGTCCGCAGGCACCCGCACGTGTTCGCCGACGTGGCCGTGTCCGGCGCCGAGGACGTCAAGCGCAACTGGGACGCGATCAAGGCGGCGGAACGCGAGTCGGCCACCGGGTCGGCTGGTTCGGTGCTGGATGGCGTGCCGTTCGGCCAGCCTGCCCTGGCGCTGGCCGCCCAGCTGCAGCGGCGGGCCGAGCGGAACGGGGTACCCGCGGACCTGGTCAGCGCGGACCTGGTCACCGCGGACGGCGCCGGGGATGGGCTGGGCGCCGAGCTGTTCGCGCTGGTGGCCAAGGCGCGGGCGGCGGGCCTGGATCCCGAGCTGGAACTGCGCAGCGCGGCCCGCCGGTACACCGACCGGGTGCACGCCTGGGAGGCGGCGCAGCGGGCCAGCGACGCTGAGTGAGGGGCGCTCGGCGTGCCCGGTGCGCGGGCCGCCCGGGACTCCACTAGGCTCCAATACGGACATGTCAGCCGAGCTTTCAGGAGTCGTCGTGGCCTCGATCGAGGCGGTGCACGCCAGGCAGATTCTGGATTCCCGCGGAAACCCCACCGTCGAGGTCGAAGTTGATCTCGACGACGGTACGAAGAGCCGGGCGATGGCGCCGAGCGGCGCGTCCACCGGTGCCTTCGAAGCGGTAGAACTGCGTGACGGTGCCGACGAGTACGGCGGCAAGGCGGTCACCCGGGCCGTCCAGGGCATCAACGACGTGATCCAGGAACATGTGATCGGCTTCCCCGCCGACGAGCAGCGCCTGATCGACCAGGCGATGATCGACCTGGACGGGACCCCGGACAAGTCGCGGCTCGGCGCCAACGCGATCACCGCGGTGAGCATGGCGGTCGCCCGCGCCGCGGCCGAGTCGGCCAGGCTGCCGCTGTACCGCTACCTGGGCGGCCCGAACGCGCACCTGCTGCCGGTGCCGATGATGAACATCCTGAACGGCGGTGCGCACGCGGACAACAGCGTGGACATCCAGGAGTTCATGATCGCCCCGATCGGCGCGGCCAGCTACGCCGAGGCGGTGCAGTGGGGGGCCGAGACGTATCACGCGCTCAAGGCGGTGCTCAAGCAGCACGGGCTGGGCACCGGCGTGGGTGACGAGGGCGGCTTCGCGCCTGACCTGGCCAGCAACCAGGCTGCGCTGGACCTCATCGTGGAGGCGATCGGCAAGGCCGGGTTCACCCCCGGCCTGGACGTGGCGCTGGCCATCGACGCGGCGGCCACCGAGTTCTACGCCGACGGCGCCTACCGGTTCGAGGGCGCGGCCAAGGACACGGCCGAGATGACCCGCATCTACACCGAGTGGCTGGACGCGTACCCGATCGTGTCCCTGGAAGACCCGCTGTCCGAAGAGGACTGGCCCGGCTGGCAGGCGCTCACCGCGGCCATCGGCGACCGGGTGCAGATCGTGGGCGACGACCTGTTCGTCACCAACCCGGAGCGGATCCGGCGCGGCATCGCCGAGCGGTCCGCGAACGCGCTGCTGGTCAAGGTGAACCAGATCGGCTCGATCACCGAGACGCTGGACGCGGTGTCGCTGGCTCAGCGCAGCGGCTTCGCCTGCATGATCAGCCACCGGTCGGGCGAGACCGACGACACGACGATCTCCGACCTGGCCGTCGCGGTGAACGCCGGGCAGATCAAGTCGGGCGCGCCGGCCCGCGGTGAGCGGGTGGCCAAGTACAACCAGCTACTGCGCATCGAAGACGATCTTGAAGACGCGGCTATGTACGCCGGTGGCCGCGCCTTCCCGCGGTGGACGCCGGCTGAGTGATGCCCGGCCCGCCGCCAGCACCCCCGCCTGCGCCGCCGCCGGGCGCCCAGCCGGCCGCGCCGCAGCCGGAGCGGGCCCGGTTCACCAGCCGGGCGGCGGTGCTGGCCGTGGTGCTCTGCGCGATCGCGCTCAGCCTGGCCTATCCGGTGCGGGAGTACATCGCGCAGCGGCGGCAGATCGACCAGCTGCAGGCGCAGAGCGCGCAGACGGCGGCCCAGCTGGCCCGGCTGCAGGCCGAGGCGGCCCGGCTGAACGACCCGGCCTACATCGAGCAGCTGGCCCGCGACCGGCTGCACTACTGCATGCCGCGGCAGACGTGTTATGTCATCATCGGCGGCCAGCCGGCGCACAACTCCGGCCCGGCGGCCGCCGCGGTGGCCGGCACCCCGTGGTACGAGCGGCTATGGTCCTCCGTCCGCCAGGCCGATCACCAGCCGTCTTCGCGGTGACCGGGGATGCCAGGAGCAGAACCGGTGGCTGAGCCACAGACGGAACTTGAGCAGGTCGTGGCCGCCCAGCTCGGGCGCGCGCCACGGGCGTTGCGCGGGGTGGCGCACTACTGCCCGTGCGGGCTGCCCGACGTAATCGAGACGGCGCCGCGGCTCGAAGACGGCTCGCCGTTCCCGACGTTGTTCTACCTGACCTGCCCGCGGGCGGTGGCCGCGCTGAGCAGGCTGGAATCGGCCGGGATGATGCGCGAGATGGAGCAGCGGCTGGCCGCCGAGCCGGAGCTGCGCGCAGCCCAGCAAGCGGCGCACGGTGACTACCTGGGCCGCCGGGACGCGACCGCCGCCGCGGACGGCCTGGCGCCACTGCCGCCCGGCACGCAGAGCGCGGGCGGCATGCCGGACCGGGTGAAGTGCCTGCACGCACTGGCCGCGCACGAATTGGCCGTGCCGGGCATGAACCCGCTGGGCCGGGCCGCGCTGGACGCGGCCGGGGAGTGGTGGTGCACCGGCCGGTGTGTGCCATGACCGCTCCCGTCCGGACTCGGGTCGCGGCCGTCGATTGTGGCACCAACTCACTGCGCCTGCTGGTGGCCGACGTGGATCCGGCGGCCGGCCGGCTCACCGACGTGGACCGCCGGATGGAGATCGTCCGGCTGGGCCAGGGCGTGGACGCCACCGGGCGGCTGGCCCCGGAAGCGCTGGACCGCACGCTGTACGCACTGGCCGGCTACGCCAAGATCATCAAGGCCGCGTCCGCGGACGCGGTGCGGATGGTGGCCACCAGCGCCACCCGGGACGCGGCCAACGCGGCCGACTTCGTCCGCGGCGTCGAACGGGTGCTCGGCGTGCTGCCGGAGGTGCTCAGCGGCGAAGACGAGGCCTACCTGTCGTTCACTGGCGCCACCGCCGAGCTGACCGCGCCGGGCGCGGTGGCGGCCGGGCCGGGTGGTCCGTATCTGGTGGTGGACATCGGCGGCGGCTCGACCGAGTTCGTGCTGGGTGACGGTCAGCCAGCCGGGCAGCCGGCCGCGCGGGCCGGCCTCCGCGCACGGTCGGTGGACATCGGCTGTGTCCGGCTGACCGAACGCCATCTGCACGGCGACCCGCCCAGCCGGGCCGAGATCGCGGCGGCCGCGGCGGACATCGAGGCCGCCCTGGACACGGTGGCCGCGGCCATGCCGGCCGCGACGGCCCGGACACTGGTCGGCCTGGCCGGGTCGGTGACCACGGTGGCCGGCCTCGCGCTCGGCCTGGCCGAATACGACCCCGGCCGGATCCATCACGCGCGCATCCCGGCCGCCCAGGTCGCGGAGCAGACCCAGCGGCTGCTCGGCCAGACCCGCGCGCAGCGGGCCGCCCTCGGCGTCATGCACCCGGGCCGGGTGGATGTGATCGGTGGCGGCGCCATGGTGCTCGACCACGTCATGCGCCGGTTCGGGTTCGCCGACGTGCTGGTCAGCGAGCACGACATCCTGGACGGGATCGCCTGGTCGCTGGCGGCGTCCCGGTGAGCGACACCCCAATAGCGGGTCACGGGATGCCGGACAGTCCGGTGCCGGATGACTCGGTGTCGGCCAGCCGGGCGCCGGATGACCGGGTGCCGGATGACCCGGTGCCGGACAGCCCAGTCCCGCCCGGCTCCGGCTGGCCGGACGACCCGGCCACCGCGGCTACCCCGGTGGCCGCCGACGCGGCCGCGGTCCGCGCGCTCGCGGCCAGTGCGGGCACCCTGGCCGAGCTGACCGCCCGGGAGTCGGTGTGCCGGGCCTGCCCGCGGCTGGTCGCCTGGCGCGAGGAGGTGGCCCGGGTCAAGCGCCGGGCGCATGCCACCGAGCCGTACTGGGGCCGGCCCATCGCGGGCTGGGGCGCCGGCCAGCCGCGCATCCTCATCCTGGGGCTGGCGCCCGCGGCGCACGGCGGCAACCGGACCGGGCGGATCTTCACCGGCGACCGCAGTGGGGACGTGCTGTTCGCCTCGCTGCACCGGTGCGGGCTAGCGGCCGAGCCGTACAGCACGCGGGCGGGCGACGGGCAGCGGCTGCTGCACACCCGGATGGTGGCCGCGGTGCGCTGCGCGCCGCCCGCCAACAAACCGACGGTCACCGAGCGGGACACCTGCCAGCCCTGGCTGGCCGAGGAACTCCGGTTGCTGGCCACCAGCCTGCGCGTCATCGTGTGCCTGGGCGCGTTCGCCTGGCAGGCGCTGTGGCCGGTCCTGGGGGCGGCCGGGATGGCGGTGCCCCGGCCCCGGCCGGTCTTCGGGCACGGGGCCGAAGCCGTGCTGCCCCGGCCGGACGGGCCAGTCACCGTTATCGGCTGTTATCACCCGAGTCAGCAGAACACGTTCACTGGACGGGTGACTCCTGGCATGCTGGATGCGGTCTTCCTGCAGGCCCGGTCCGCGGCCGGGCTTGGAGGTTGACCGGGGGCGGGGACTGCCATCTGGTTACTCTCAGTGAGCAATCAGCGTCGAACGTAATCGAAATGGTTACTCTTTGCATTCAGTCCACTAGTGAAAATAGATAACTGCCCCCGGCCGAAACAATCTGTATCAATTCGGCCGCCCGAGAGTCGCACCGACTCTCCGGGGTATTATTACCCAGCCCCCGTAGCCCAAGGGAAGAGGCCGGCCCCCTAAAAGGGTCCCCAGTGTCGGTTCGACTCCGACCGGGGGCACCGTTCTTAACTAGCTTCTGACCTGCACCGATGCGCTGTAAGGACGTGCCGTAGGGCGGTGCGGGTAAGGATCGCGTGGCGTTCGCCTATCGCACAGCGAGCCGCTATCGGCGGCAGTGCGGTGTTAAGGCGGCCATTCCCGGCGGTTACTGATCATGTTCGCCGGCTAAATCGCCGGTCAATCTCAATCTGACCAAACGCGTGATGAGCAGGACGGTTGTTCCACAGGAACAGCAGTCGCACAGCAGGCAACTCCTACCGAATCAAGTTTGGCCGGTTTGACCACGCCGGGCGCACCACCCCGGGCCCGGACTGGATGCGGTGGCCTGCCGGGCCCAGTTCAGCCAGCCAGCCGGGCCGGCCTCCGGGGGCACCCACCCACGCCGTCCGGGCCGGCGTTGG
>DATCUG010000101.1:0-2251 GCA_036567525.1 Streptosporangiaceae bacterium
CGCGAGCGCGTCCAGGATCGGGGCGAGCTGGCGGCACGGCGGGCACCACTCGGCCCAGAACTCGACCAGCACCGGCCGGGGGCTGGCCAGCACCGCGGTCTCGAACGTCGCGTCGGTCGCAGTAGCTACGCCATTACTCAGCTCAGTACTCATCCCTGCAGTTCCTCTCGTCGTCCGTTGCTGGGCAGCTCCGTGCTGGGCAGCTCGGTGATGTGCAGCGCGACGCAGTCGTCGCTGTCGCCGTGCTGGCACACCTGGACCAGGCGGCGCAGCCGGCACTGCAGCTCGGCCAGCTCACGCATCCGGGCCGCGTTGGCGGCTAGCTTCTGCTCGGCCGCCCGGACGATGTCCGTGGTGGACCGGGCCTCGGCCGGCCCGAGCAGGTCGCGGATCTCGGCCAGGCTGAAGCCGAGCGCGCGGGCGCGGCGGATGAAGGCCAGCCGCCACTGGTCGTCCGCGGAGTACTCGCGGAACCCGGACCGGCCCCGGGTGCGGGGCGTGGCCAGCAGCCCGCGCCGCTGGTAGAACCGCACCGTCTCGACGCCGACGCCCTCGGCGGCGGCGAACTTGCTGATCGTCAGCCCAGCCATGCTCGCGACGTTAACAGCCGTACCGGGGTACGCAGTCAAACCTGGTCACGGCCAGAGCGTGTGGTGCTCAGCGTGGGTTCAGACCACAATGTGCGCATGAATGCCACGGCCAGCCCGGCCCGCGAGGTCACGGCGGCGCAGCTCGCGGTGTCCGGGCTCGGCGTCCGGTTCGGCCCGCTGACCGCGCTGGACTCGATCGACCTGACCGTGCGGGCGGGTGACCTGGTCGCGCTGGCCGGCGAGAACGGCGCGGGCAAGAGCACGCTGGTGCGCTGCATCGCCGGCGACATCGCGCCGACCACCGGGGCGATCGTGCTGGATGGCCGCGCGGTGCCGGCCGACCCGATCGCGGCCAAGCGCCGCGGCATCTCGGTCGTCTGGCAGGACTTGTCGCTGTGCGAGAACCTCGACGTGGCCTCGAACGTGCTGCTCGGCCGGGAACGCCGCGGCCAGTTGCTGTCCGACGTGCGGTTGCGCACCGACGCGGCGCGGATCTTCGAACGGCTGGGTGTGCCGCTGCACGACCCGGAGCGTTCGGTGCGGTCGCTGTCCGGCGGGCAGCGCCAGATGGTGGCGGTGGCCCGGGCCATGGTGCACCAGCCCCGGCTGCTGCTGCTCGACGAGCCGACCGCCTCCCTCGGAGTGCAGGAGTCCGGGCTGGTCGAAGAGCTGATCATGCGGGTCCGGGAGCAGGGCACCACGGTGCTGCTGGCCTGCCATGACACGGCGCAGATGTTCCGGCTGGCCGACCGCATCGTGGTGCTCCGGCAGGGCCGGGTCATCGCCGAGGTGTCGCCGAGCGAGGTGCATCCGGACGACGTGGTGGCGCTGGTGTCCGGCCAGGAGGTGGACTCCTCGGCCCGGCGGCAGCTGATCCGGCTGCACGGGCTGACCGGCCGGCTGGTGTCCGCCGACCCGTCCAGCAGCCTGTCGCTGATCCTGTCCGCGCTGGGCGCCGCGCTGGGCAGCGAGCGGCTGTGCATCCACTTGCTGGAGGACGCGTCGCTGGTCTGCGCCGCGTCGCTGGGGCTGGCCCCGCGGCTGGTGCATGCCTGGTCCCGGCTGCCGTGCGGGCCGGCCGGCGGCCCGGTCGGGCTGGCCGCGGCCGGGCAGGCCCCGGTGGTCGAGGAAAACGTGCCGGCCGGCACCACCTGGGGCCCGTTCACCGAACTGGCCCGGTCGGCCAAGGTGGCCAGTTCCTGGTCGGTGCCGGTGCTGGGCCCGGGCGGGCTGCTCGGCGTGATCACCGTGTTCCGGGCCACCGCCGGGCCACCGCGCCGGGACGACCTCGACCTGGCCTCGCTGTACGCCGGGTACGTGGCCAGCGCGGTCGAGCGGGACCGGCTGCTGGTGGAGGTCACCGCGCGGAACCGGGTGCTGGAGACGATCCGGGAGATGCTGCAGATCCTGGGCGGCCCGGTGCCGGTGGCCGAAGGGCTGGGCGCGGCCCTGCAGGCACTGCGCCGCGGGCTGGAAGCGAGCGAGGTGGCGCTGCTGGCCCAGCCGCCGGATGGGCCCGCCGCCTGCCGCGCGGCCGCCGGGCCGGAAGGCGGGGAGGGGTCCGACTGCTCGGCGGCGGTGCGGCACGCGGCTGCGGCCGCGCTGGCCGTGGCCGGTCATGAGGGCGCGGCGGTGCACTCGGCCGCGGCGCTGCGCACCCC
>DATCUG010000102.1:0-2793 GCA_036567525.1 Streptosporangiaceae bacterium
GGCCGCGCCGCCGCCCAGGCTGGCCAGCGTGCCGGCGACGGTCTCCGGGTCGGCGGCGAACGGGTGCGGCCGGGGCGCACGCGATCGCCGGCCCGGCCGCGGCCCGGCCGGCGATCCGTCCGCAGGCTCCGGGGTGCGCGCGGGCAGCCGCGCGTCCTCTGCCCACAGGCAGAGCGCACCCCGCGCCCAGATCCCGTGGATGACCAGCATGTGCAGCGCTCCTCGCGGCCCTGGCGGCCAGGCGCCGGGCCGCCTGCCCGTCCTCGTCACGCTAGCAACGACCAGCGACACTTCCGGCCACAAACGCGGTCTCCGCCTGCAGCGCGGACACGGCCTACGGCCTGGCGCCTAGCTGATCGGTCCAGCCGGTGGTGAGGTACACCTCGGCTCCCGTCCCGCGGATGACAGACTTGGCCGTGACGGGGTGGGAGACGTACGCGAGCAACCGGGCCGTGCCGGGCTGTATGACCAGGTAGTCACCACCGCCGTCGCCGACGGCGATCCCGGTGCGGCCCAGGGGATCGGTGACACCCGTCACCACCTTGATTCCGGGCTGGCCGGCCAGGAGCCGGTAGATCGCCGCCCTGGTGCCTGGCTGGGCCGGGCCGGCCAGCAGCTGGCCTGCCCACGCCACTAGGTACTGGGCGAAGGCCGGATCCGGGAGACCGACGGCGCCGGCCCGGTCAGGCTCGCGCTGCCACCTGCGCAGGAGTACCTGGTCGAGCGCGGCGGCAGTGGTGGGCAGCTTCCGCATTTCCGCCAGGGTGAGCTGGCTGCTGTCAACGCCCCAGTGCATTGTCATCGAGTAATTGCTGGTAACAGGGGCTGTGACGCCGAACCCGGCGGCGGTAGACAGCGGCGGTTTCCCGGCCGCCTCCCATCGTGCCCGGTCGGCGGCGGTCGCGAAGGTGATGCTCAGATCCTCGTTGACGATGGTCCGCGCCTGTGCCTGGCCGGCCCAGCTCTCCTCGGTGGCCGCGGCCGTCGCACCGTAGGAGATGACCTTCGAATGCTGCTTGGCCCGGCTTACCGCCCTGGCCACCGCCGGCTCGTAGTCCCGCTGCCGCGTGTACCAGTAGGTGCCGGTGGCCGACGAGGACCGCGCCGCGACCACAGCACTACTCAGCAGGAAACCGTGGGCAGTGACACCGGCCGCCGTGTTGCGGCCGGCCGGCAACGGGTGCCCGGCGGGAACGGCCGTCGCGACGACAGCCGCGGCGGCCGCCGCCACGGCCAGGCCGCCCGTGGCCAGTGCCCAGCGCGGCTTCGGCACCCGCTGCTGCCGAACGGCCCGCCGCGGTCCGGTGACCTGGGCGTCTCGCGAGTCATGCTCGGCCGCCACCATCGCCAGGTCATCATGCCGATTTCTCCGGTAACCGTCTTCGGCCAGGCTGTCCAGCATGGCCGGCTCGAGAGCGGATACGACCGGCAGCGGGTCGTTGAGCTTGTTCATGTCTATTTCCTCGTGATCGATGGGCTGGGCGAGCGGAACGAAGCCGCCCGGTGTGACAGCGCAGCCTGGCTGGAAGCCGGGGGGTCAGCGGACCGGAGCCTGTTGGTGAGGCGCTGCCGCGCCCGGGAGAGCCGGACGGTGAACGCCCGCGCCGAGCATCCGACAACTTCGGCCGCTTGTGCCGGGCTGAGGCCGTGCCAGGTGACGAGCGTGAGCGCCTCGACATCGCGCGCGGACAGCGAGGTCAGGGCGTCAAGCGCGGCGGCCCGCTCGACGACGAAATCGCCCGCGTCCACGGCCAGGCCATCGGCCTGCGTGGTGAGCATCGCGATCCGGCTGGCCAGCGCGCGACGGCGCAGGCTGGCTCCAGCCTGCTTCCTCAGCAGGTTCCGTGCCACCCCGAGCAGCCACGGCAGCGGCGGCTCGGGAATCGTGGGAAACCGGCGCCAGGCGATCAGGAACGTCTCGCTCGCGACATCCTCAGCGGTGCCCGGCTCGGCATGCTGCAGGGCATACCGCAGAACGTTCCGGTAGTACAGGTCGTAAACACCGGCGAACCGCTCAAGCGGATCGTCCACCGGCACCTCCTTCGCTATCTCGGTGTCTGAAACCGCACCAGGTCGATGCGGCCCTCACCAGGTAGTCCCTCGGAAGTCCCGAGCATCACAGGTAACTTTCACGGAACTGCCGATCCTGGGTGACATCCGCGCGCTGCGAGAATGCCGATCATGGCGGACGCGACGGCAGACATCCTGACCCGGGCCGGGGTGCTGGCCGCCGACGTGCTCGCGCCCGCCGCGATGGCGGTGGAGACCAGCCAGCAGGTGCCGCCCGGGCACCTGGACCGGCTCGCCGCCGAGGGCTTCTACGGGCTGGCCGGACCGCGCGAGGCCGGCGGCCTGGACCTGCCGCTCCCGGCCACCTGCCAGGTCATCGAGACGCTGGCCGGCGCGTGCCTGTCCACCACGTTCGTCTGGCTGCAGCAGCACAGCGCGGTGCGCGCGGTAGCCAGGTCGGCCAACGCCGGGCTGCGGGCCAGCCTGCTCGGGCCGCTGTGCCGTGGCGAGCGCCGGGCCGGCCTGGCGCTGGGCGGCACGCTGCCCGGGCCGCCCCGGCTGCGTGCCCAGGCCGTGCCCGGCGGTTACCTGCTGGACGGCAGCTCGCCGTGGGTGACCGGCTGGGGGCTGACCGACACGCTGCTGGTGGCCGCCCGGGATGACCAGGACACGATCGTGTGGGCGCTCGCCGACGTGCCGGCCGATGGCACCAGGCCCACTGAAACCAGGTCCAGTGAAACCGGGTCCGACGGCACCGGGCCGGACCGCACTCTGTCCGCCCAG